>NZ_JBFBMD010000004.1:228811-349704 GCF_040686915.1 Rhodococcus sp. NPDC077669
CAATCCCCCCCCCCCGGGGGGGGCTTTTTTCGCCGCCCCCCGCCTACCCACCCCCCCCACGACGAGACCCAGATCAGGCCTCGTAGGTACCCGTGATCACGGCACGTCCGATGGCGTGCGAGAACAGGTTGAACCCGAGGTACGCCGGGGTCGCCGTCTCGTCGACCTCGAGCCGATCGACGTCCACGGCGTGCACCGCGATGAAGTAGCGGTGTGGGCCGTGGCCTGCGGGCGGGGCAGCACCGATGTACCGGAACAGGCCCGCGTCGTTCTTCAGCGTCACGGCCGTACTGGGCACCCCGGTTCCACCGTCGTCGCCTGCTCCCGAGACCAGCGACGTCGTCTCGACCGGAATGTTCGCCACGGCCCAATGCCAGAACCCCGAGGCGGTCGGTGCGTCGGGATCGTAGACCGTCACCGCGAAGCTCTTGGTGCCCTCGGGAAATCCGGACCAGGACAGCTGCGGGGAGTTGTCGTGTCCACCGGCTCCCATGATTCCGCTGACCTGCTGGGCCTTCAGGGGCTTGCCGTCCTGCACATCCTCGGACGTCAACTCGAAGGACGGTAGGTCCGGAAGCGAGTCGTATGGGTTGTACGCCACGATGGTTCCTTTCGTATCAGCTGTGCATCAAGAAGTGCTCGAGCACCTGTGTGCCGAACTCCAACGACTCCACGGGTACTCGTTCGTCGATGCCGTGAAACAACGCCGCGAAATCGAGTTCGGGCGGAAGCTTGAGCGGAGCGAACCCGAAACAACGAATTCCGATGCGCGCGAACGCCTTTGCGTCGGTACCGCCGGACAACATGTACGGCACGGTGCGCCCGTTGGGGTCGTGCGCGAGGACGGCGTCGTTCAT
Organism: Rhodococcus sp. NPDC077669; assembly: GCF_040686915.1. NCBI lineage: Bacteria > Bacillati > Actinomycetota > Actinomycetes > Mycobacteriales > Nocardiaceae > Rhodococcus > Rhodococcus sp. NPDC077669. The sequence continues at coordinate 229,669 of NZ_JBFBMD010000004.1, forward strand.
CGCGTCGACGAGATCCCCGTCGAACGTGGTCTCGTACGGTTCGAGCTTGGTGATCCACTCGCGTTCGACATTCGGGCCGATCAGTTCGTCGACCTCCTTCTCGAAGGCCGCCTGGCGGCCGGGCAACACGCGGCAATCCACCACGGCTGTCGCGGTCTGCGGGATCACGTTGGCCTTGTAGCCGGCCGAGAGCATCGTGGGGTTCGCCGTGTCACGCAGGGTCGCGCCGACGATGCGGGCGATGCTGCCGAGTTTGAGCAGCGTGCCGTCGATGTCCGGTGACGTCGGATCGAAGTCGAGTCCGGATTCCTCGGAGACCGCCTGCAAGAACTGCGATACCGACTCGGTGAGCACCAGGGGAAATGTGTGATTGCCCAGTTTCGCCACGGCCTCGGCCAGGTAGGTCACGGCGTTGTCGTCGTGCAGGAACGATCCGTGTCCGGCCCGCGCCTTCGCGGTCAGCCGCATCCACGCCAGACTCTTCTCGGCGGTTTCGACCATGTACAGCCGCTTCTCGGTGCCGTCCGGTCGAGCGACCGTCAGAGAGAACCCGCCGACTTCGCCGACTGCCTCCGTCACGCCCTCGAACAAATCCGGTCGGTTGTCGACCAGCCAGTGCGATCCGTACTTGCCGCCCGCCTCCTCGTCGGCGAGGAACGCGAACAGGATGTCGCGGGGCGGAACCGTGCCGTTCGACTTGAACTGGCGGGCCAGCGCCAGTGCCATCCCGACCATGTCCTTCATGTCCACGGCACCTCGACCCCAGACGTAGCCGTCTTCGACGGCTCCGGAGAACGGGTGCACACTCCAGTCGGCCGGCTCGGCCGGGACGACGTCGAGGTGTCCGTGTACGAGCAGAGCTCCACGGGACGAGTCGGCGCCGCGCAGCCAGGCGAAGACGTTGCCGCGTCCGGGGGCACCGGATTCGACGTACTCGGTCTCGTACCCCACCTCTTCGAGCTTGCTCGCCACCCATTCGGCGCATTCCTTCTCGCCGACCGTGGTGTCGAGTTCGCCGGTGTTCGAGGTGTCGAACCTGATCAGAGAGCTGACCAGCTCCACCACTTCGTCGAGAGCGACGGTGGGAGCGCGTTCTCCTCGGCTTCGGGCATTGCTCACTTCGGGATCGTTCGAATCGTTTGCCACATCGTCGTTCCTACCATCACCGAGGTGTCGGGGCACCACCGAAAACCGCTCGACGCATGAACTGACGTGGGGATTTGGGTTATCGGGAACCCGTCGGATAATCTTACGCAGCGCACAGCGACCAGCTGTGAGAGCAACAAGAGAATATGCGGCAACGGTCGCACATGTCCGAGTGGCGGAATGGCAGACGCGCTAGCTTGAGGTGCTAGTGTCCTATTAACGGACGTGGGGGTTCAAGTCCCCCCTCGGACACCGTCTGAATGTTGTTCACAGACAAAGATTTTCAAAGATCTGAGTTGAGACAGACGAAACTGACCCTGATTCTTCGGAATCGGGGTCTTTTTCGTTGTTCTCACGTCGACGGCTCGACCGGGCCGATGCTAGGAGACTGAAGATGGACTCGATCGACCCCACCGATCTCGACACGTGTCTGCGGGTGCTCGCACAAGCCGCCGAGCTGGACAAGAATCATCCGGATTCCATCGCCGTCCAGCGGGCGTCCGGTGCCATGTTCAAAGATCTCAAGCGTGCTCGACGCGTTGCCGCACGGAACGCCGTCAGCGCAGCCGACCGGGCCGTCGTGGCGGCCACGGCGACCGGATCCCCGGATCGTATCGACGACGAGACCGCAGGTCTGTCCCTCACCTCGCGCGCCGAGGGTGAGATCGCGGGCACCTTGATCAGGGCGCGCCCGTGCTACATCTGCAAGCAGCGCTACACCGATGTCGATTCGTTCTATCACCAGCTGTGCCCCGAGTGCGCGGCTCTCAACCGCGGTAAGCGAAACGCTCGGACCGACCTGTCGGGGCGACGTGCACTGTTGACCGGTGGCCGAGCGAAGATCGGGATGTACATCGCGCTTCGACTGCTGCGCGACGGTGCCCATACGACCATCACCACCCGCTTCCCCAACGATGCGGTGCGGCGATTCGCCGCGATGGACGACAGCGACCAATGGCTCCATCGTCTGCGCGTCGTCGGCATCGACCTACGAGATCCGGCACAGGTTGTCGCTCTTGCGGATTCGGTGGCGGCCGAGGGACCGCTCGACATTCTGATCAACAACGCTGCGCAGACGGTCAAGCGCTCCCCCGGCTCGTACAGCGCGCTGGCCGACGCCGAAGCGGAACCGTTGCCCGCGGCACTGACCGACGGTGCCGGGCCGGAACGGATCACGTTCGGCAAGACCAGCGACGCCCACCCTGCGTCGTTGGCCAGCTCGTTGCCGGCCACGGCGATCGGCGGTCAGCAGGTCTCGGCGACTCTGAGCGCAGACGACGTTGCGTCTCTGGCGATGGTGGCGGGTTCGGTGACAGCGGAGCGCATCGAGAACGGACTGGCGATCGACGCGGGCGGCCTGGTGCCCGACCTCGCCGAGACCAACAGCTGGATTCACACCGTCGAGCAGGTCGATCCGGTCGAGTTGCTCGAAGTGCAGCTGTGCAATTCCGTGGCACCGTTCATCCTCGTCTCACGCCTGCGCGCGTCGATGGAGGCGTCGCAGGCTCGACGCAAGTACGTGGTCAACGTTTCTGCCATGGAGGGTCAGTTCGGTCGGGCATACAAGGGCCCGGGGCATCCGCACACCAACATGGCCAAGGCGGCACTGAACATGCTGACCCGCACCAGCGCCAAGGAGATGGTGGAGAGCGGCATCCTGATGACCGCCGTCGACACCGGATGGATCACCGACGAGCGCCCGCACCCCACCAAGATGCGGCTGGCCGACGAGGGCTTCCACGCGCCGCTGGATCTGGTCGACGGTGCTGCGCGGGTGTACGACCCCATCGTGCAGGGCGAACTCGGAATCGATCTGTACGGCTCGTTCCTCAAGGATTACCAGCCCTCGCCCTGGTGACGATCGGCCCCGGGGTCGTTCCTCCGGGCGATTCTGCACGTGGATGCCCCGGAGCAACCCCGGGCTGCGATACTCGGAAACGACGCCGTCTCGCGTGAGCGAACGGCACCGAGACACAGCGTTAGGCGGTCACCATGGGCGAGGATGTCGAACGCCGAAAGTTCACCAGACAGGACCGACACCAGTTTCGGCAGAAGGTTCAGGACTGTCTCGACGCGTTGGCCATCATGTTGGCCGACGAGACGTTCCAGGTCGGCGAACCCCAGATCGGCATGGAGATCGAGCTCAACCTCGTAGACGAGGACATGGCACCGTCGATGGCCAATGCCGAAGTACTCGACGCCATCGCCGATCCTGATTATCAGACCGAGCTGGGCCAGTTCAACATCGAGATCAACGTCGATCCTCGACCGCTGCGGGGCTCGTCGATCGCCGAGTTGGAGACGGATCTGCGGCGATCGCTGAATGCTGCCGACGAGCGGGCCCGTGGCTCGGGTAGTCGACTTGCCATGATCGGCATGCTCCCGACTCTGACGAAGGAACACTTCGAGCATCGGTGGCTGTCGGCGAATCCGCGATACGACCTACTGAACCAGCAGATCTTCGCCGCCCGTGGTGAGGACATCGAACTGAAGATCGCGGGCGTGCGTCTGCCCGGGTCTGCGGCCGCCGAGAACCTCGATATCGTGACCGACACGATTCTGCCCGAGGCGGCCTGCACGTCCGTCCAACTGCATCTGCAAGTCGCCCCTGACGAGTTCGCGTCGTATTGGAATGCCGCACAGGCGTTGTCGGGTGTTCAGGTCGCGCTCGCCGCGAACTCGCCGTTCCTCGCCGGGCGTGCACTGTGGCACGAGACCCGCATACCGTTGTTCGAGCAGGCCACCGATACGAGGCCGCAGGAGCTCAAGAACCAGGGAGTTCGCCCGCGAGTGTGGTTCGGGGAGCGATGGATCACCTCGATCTTCGACCTGTTCGAGGAGAACTCGCGCTACTTCCCCGCCCTGCTCCCGGTGAGCAGCGAAGAGGACCCCAAAGCCGCTCTGGCCCGAGGTGACACACCGTCGCTGTCGGAACTGCGGATGCACAACGGAACCGTGTACCGGTGGAACCGGCCGATTTACGATCGGTCCGGCGACGGGCACCACATCCGGCTCGAGAACCGCGTTCTGCCTGCCGGACCGACAGTCGTCGACACCCTCGCCGATGCCGCGTTCTACTACGGCACCGTACGGGCTCTCGCGGATGCCGATCGGCCCCTGTGGTCGCAGATGTCGTTCGATGCCGCCGAGGAGAACGTGCACTCCGCGGCGCGCGGCGGGTTCGATTCGATGCTCTACTGGCCCGAGGTCGGCTGGGTGAGTCCGCAGGAGCTGGTACTGCGCCGATTGCTTCCGATGGCCGAGGCCGGTCTCGCCGCGTACGGCGTCGACTCTGCCGTACGTGACCGCTATCTCGGCATTATCGAAGCGCGGTGCCTGGCCAAGCAGTCGGGTTCGGGGTGGCAGCGAGCCGCCGTCGTCGCGCGCGAACGGGCCGGCGATACTCGGGAGCAGGCTCTCGCGGGGATGTTGGGAGATTACGTGGACAGGATGGACACGGGAGAACCCGTGCACACCTGGACCCACTAGCCGACGCTGCCGGCGGCGTTCGCGTTAGTGTCGTAACCATGACTACGTCCGACTCGGATTTCACCTCAGGCCCCGACCGCACCCACGACATCGTCGTCTACGGCGTCACCGGATTCGTAGGAAAGCTGACGGCGAAGTACCTCGCCGAACACGCGCCTGCCGACACCCGTATCGCGCTGGCAGGCAGGTCCACCGGACGCATCGAGGCAGCGCGAAAGGAACTGGGACCCACCGCCCAGAACTGGCCCGTCATCGAAGCCGACGCCGCCGACACCGCTGCGCTGCGATCCATGGTCGAATCGACCCGAGTCGTCATCACGACGGTCGGCCCGTATGCCAAGTACGGCATGCCACTGGCAACTGCGTGCGCCGAGGCCGGAACCGACTACGTCGACCTCACCGGCGAGGTGCTCTTCGCTCGCGAGAGCATCGACACCAACCACGAGATCGCACAACGTACCGGTGCCAGGATCGTCCACTCGTGCGGGTTCGACTCGGTTCCGTCCGACATCGGTGTCCACGCTCTGTACGAGGCCGTCACGGCCGACAATGCGGGCGAACTCACCGACACCACGCTCGTGGTCACCTCGATGTCGGGCGGGGTCAGTGGCGGTACCGTCGACTCGCTCCGTGGTCAGATCGAGGCCATGAAGAAGGACAAGCGGGCCCGACGCATCGCGGCCCGTCCGTATTCGCTGAGCCCCGATCGAAGCCTCGAGCCTCAGCTCGGCCGCCAACTCGATACCGTGCTCATCGACGGAAAGAAGATCGATCCGAGCCTGCGCGGGTGGAAGGCTCCGTTCGTGATGGCCTCGTACAACACACGAGTCGTGCGGCGTACCAATGCACTTCGAGACTGGGCCTACGGGAAGCAGTTCCGGTACAGCGAGGTGATGAGCGTCGGCTCGTCCGTCGTCAGCCCGGTGCTCGCCGGTGCACTGTCGGCAGGACTGTTCGTCGGAGTGTCGGCCATGACGGTACTGCCGGGCAAGGTGCTCGATCGCATCCTGCCCAAGCCCGGTAGCGGCCCCAGTGAAAAGGCCCGAGAGAAGGGCCATTTCACGGTCGATCTATACACCCTGACGACGTCCGGGGCGCGATACCGGGCCCGGGTCAAAGCGTCCGGCGACCCCGGCTACAAGGCGACGGCGGTCATGCTCGCCGAGTCCGCACTCGCGCTGGTTCTCGGTGGAGACGCACTGCCGAAAGCCAGCGGAGTTCTCACTCCCGCGACGGCCATGGGCGACGTTCTGGTGGACCGTCTGAATGCGGCCGGTATGGAGATCTGGGCCAAGCGGAACTGATTGCGGTGCAGGGAACGTCGGGCACGACTGGATATCTCGCATCGACACTTCCGGTCGCGGCGCTCGCCGCCGAGTCGGTCGGTGCCCTCGGCACCGCCGTCGCCCAGTTGCAAAGCGCGCTGGGATCGGTGACGACGGATTCCGAGACGGTGACGCCGACAGCGTCCATGGCGCGTATCACCGCGTCGTTCATGGGCGACACCGTGTTGCGGATCGACGGCGAGCCGGTGCAGGGTTTCGCCGATCTGTCCGGCTTCTTCCCGGTGTCCGACGGTTGGGTGAGAACCCACGCCAACTACCCACACCACCGAGAGGCATTGCTCGGTGTGGTGGGCCTCGGTGGCGCCGGCTCGGCGGAGTCGATCGACGTGTTCGGCGATCGACTCCGTGGAATGTCCGGGTTCGAGCTCGAAGAGCTGTGCGCGGCGTCGGGCGCTCTGGCCGTGCGGGTCCGCACGGAAGATCAATGGTCCGCTCACCCCGCTGGTATTGCCGCGAGCTCCGGTCCGGTCGTTACACGAAGTGCGGCCGATCCGGCTGCCCGAGTGCGCATTCCGTCGTTCCGGCTGCTTTCGTCGCTTTGGCCACACGGTGCCGAATACCCGTTGGCGGGTATCCGGGTGCTCGATCTGACGCGGGTGATTGCCGGTCCTGTCGCTACGCGCGCTCTCGCACTTCTCGGTGCCGACGTGCTCCGTGTCGATTCGCCCCGGCACCCGGAGTTGCCCTGGCAGCATCTGGAGAACGGCCAGGGCAAGCGGTCGGCCCTGCTGGACCTGGACACGGCGGAGGGACTCGATCGGATGCTCGGGCTCCTCGACTCGGCCGACGTGCTCGTCACCGGGTATCGGCCGGGGGCCCTCGATCGTTTCGGCCTCGAACACCGGGCGGACCTCGTCCACGGGCGCATCAGCGCATGGGGCACAGAGGGTCCCTGGTCGCGGCGGCGGGGCTTCGACAGCCTCGTTCAGGCTGCGAGCGGTATCTCTGTTCTGGAAGGCCGTGACGGTCGGCCCGGTCGGCTTCCGGCTCAGGCGCTCGATCATGCGAGCGGTTATCTGCTGGCTGCCGGAATCGTCTCGGAACTGGCGGCGCGCGTAGAAGGGTCGGGCGCTGCGGCACCGGTCGACGTAGCGCTCGCAGCAACGGCGGCGTGGCTGACCGGTCTTCCCGGGCGCGACCCCGAACACGGCCCCGCCGCGCTACCGCCACCCGAGTGCGTGGTCACGCACGGCTCGGTGACGGCAGCGCGACCGGTGTTCGACTGCTACTCCGACTACGCGTACCCGGCTCACGTCTGGGGTAGCGACGAGGCCGGTTGGTTACCGCGCTGACCGGTCTGCGGAGCTACTCCCGGTCAGTGCAGAAGCCTCGGTGTACAGATCCTTGGCCTCCTCGGTCGAATCCACCTGGGGCGGAGAACCATCGAGCGGCTGAGTAGCCGACTCGCGGAGGAAACCGACGGCGATCAGACCGATGACGCCGCTGATGATCAGGTAGTAGGCCGGGATCATGGTGCTGCCGGTGGAACTGACCAGGGCCGAGGTGACCAGCGGTGTGGTGCCGCCGAAGATCGACACCGACAGGTTGAATCCGATCGACAGTGCGGCGTAGCGCACGCGCGTCGGGAACAGTGCAGGCAAGGTGGAGGCGCTGGGTGCGGCGAAGCACGCCAACACCACTCCCAGCAGCAGGCACGCAATCAGAGGCCCGATCCATCCGCTGCGCTGAATCAGCAGAAAGCACGGGATGGCCAGGACTATCTGTCCGATGGCACCGAACACGAACACCGGCTTGCGGCCGATTCGGTCGGTCAGCCGACCGACGGCCACGATGATGGACACGACCACGACCATCGCGGACAAGACCAACAGATCGGCGCTGAGCTGGCTGCGACCGACGACCTCGGTGAAGTACGTGGGCAGGTACGAGGTCACCATGTAGTTGGTGACGTTGTACAGCAACACGATTCCCATGCAGATGAGCAGTGCTTTCCAATGGACCGTGAAGATCTTTCCGATCGAGCTGCGTCCGGTCTCCTGCGCCTTGACCTTGGAGTCGTGCTCGTCGAGTTGCTTGCGGAACGCGGGGGTGTCCTCGAGCTTGAGGCGCAGGTACAAACCGATGATGCCCATCGGTCCGGCAATGAAGAACGGTATGCGCCAGCCCCATTCGATCATGGTGGCGTCGCCCAGTACCGCATTGAGAATCGTCACCAATCCGGACCCCATCGCGTATCCGACGAAAGTGCCGAAGTCGAGCCAACTGCCGAGAAAACCACGTCTTTTGTCGGGTGAGTATTCGGCGATGAAGGTCGTGGCACCGCCGTATTCACCACCGGTCGAGAATCCCTGAACCAGGCGGGCGACGAGCAGCAGGATGGGAGCCCAGATTCCGATCGAGTCGTAGCTGGGAATCAGGCCGACGGCCAACGTACCGATCGACATCATGATCATGGTGGCGGCCAGGACCTTCTGGCGTCCGATGCGGTCGCCGAGAGGGCCGAAGAAGAGTCCACCGAGTGGCCGTACTACGAACGCGGCCGCGAACGTGGCGAAGGTCGACAGCAACTGGACTGCGGGTGACGCGTCCGGGTAGAACACCTTGCCCAGTGTCGCGGCCAGATAGCCGTACACACCGAAGTCGAACCATTCCATCGTGTTGCCCAGTGCCGCTGCAGACACGGCCCGCTTGAGCATGGGCTGGTCCACGACTGTGATGCTCTCTTCCGACATCGCCGGCTTGCGACGCATACGTTTGAAGAATGCGTCACGCCGCAGACGCTGTACGTGGCGCTGGCCCCATTTCGGGATCTGGGGTGACGACTCGGGCGATTCTGGACCTTGCGCAACCGTCATTGCAGCAACGTTAGCGAGCGCAATGACCAGCAGACAAACGCCGAAACGGACATCGGCACGCACGAGCGTATATTCCCCCAGGTAGAGGACGGTCGATCGAATCTTGGCCACTACCTTGACAATTGGCGCATTGATCGCAATACGGACAGGTCTCCTCGGCGTGCGTGACGACGGTGGACGGCGGCCTGGCACGATGGACCCATGCCCACCCATGACTACGCCCTGGCCGTGAGCTGGACCGGCAATCTCGGACACGGGACGGCGAATGCAGCCGCATACGACCGCGATCATTTGGTCACGGCACCCGGAAAACCCGATCTCTCGGCCAGTTCCGATCCGAGCTTTCGAGGCAATCCCGAGCGGTGGAATCCAGAGGAGCTACTCGTGGCGTCGCTGTCGAGCTGCCACATGCTGTGGTACCTCGGGTTGGCCGCCGCGTCGCACGTGACCGTCACCGACTACGTCGACTCCCCCACCGGGGTCATGACCGAGCAATCCGACGGCTCGGGGCAGTTCGTCGAGGTGACCCTGGCTCCGGTAGTGACGGTCGCCGAGTCCTCGATGGTGACCCGTGCGGAGGAACTGCACGCCGAGGCCGCAGCCAAGTGCTTCATCGCCCGATCGGTCAACTTCCCGGTCCGCCACAACCCGACGACTCGGGTGAACGCATGACCGTACCGATGATCGTCGACGTCGACACCGGGATCGACGACTCGCTCGCACTGCTCTACCTGTTGGCCACCGACGAGGCCGAGATCCTCGGCATAGCGTCCACCGCCGGTAACGTGCCGGTGAACCAGGTCGCCGCGAACAACCTGGCCTGGCTCGACCTGTGCCGCGCGGCCGATATCGAAGTGTCGCTCGGTGCGCAGGTGCCGTTGGTGGCACCTTTGATGACCACCGAGGACACTCACGGACCGCAGGGCATCGGATATGCGGAGCTGCCGGTGTCGAGTCGGGACCTGTCCGCACGCGATGCCACCACGATGTGGATCGAGTTGGTTCGCTCGCGACCGGGTGAGATCACCGGTCTCGTCACCGGTCCGCTGACCAATCTCGCGCTGGCGGTCCGCCGAGACCCCGAGTTGCCTCGGCTTTTGAAGCGATTGGTGCTGATGGGTGGTGCTTTTCAGCATCAGGGCAACACGACGCCGACGAGCGAGTGGAACATCGCGGTGGACCCCGAGGCTGCAGCGGAGGTCTTCGCCGCTTTCTCCGGACTACCCGAGGACCGGCGTCCGATCGTGTGCGCACTCGACATCACCGAGACCATCGAGATGACACCCGAGCACATTCGCCTTCTCGGTGAACGCGCCGGAAGCGTTCCGGCCGAGCTGATCTCGTCGACCGATGCGCCGGGGACGCGATCGACGGCCTCGAACCCGATCGTGCGCCATTTCTCGGACGCGGTCCGCTTCTACTTCGAATTCCATCGCGATCACGAGCAGGGCTTTCTGGCCCACATGCACGATCCGTTCGCCGCTGCAGTGGCGGTGCAACCGGATATCGCCACCTACCGGCACGCGACCGTGGACGTGGAACTGGTCGGAACCCTCACTCGCGGAACGACGGTGGCGGATTGGCGCGGAATGTGGGGCAAGCCTCCGAACGCAGCCATCGCCACCCACGCCGATCCTCAGGCGTTCTTCGATCAGCTCGTCGAACGCGTCGGCGAGCTGGCGGCGACTCTGTACCCCGCCCAGTAGGGACAGCAGACGTCAGGAATCGAAGGCGTCGAGTAGTTCCTGAGCGGCCAATGCGGCCGTGAGCGACCCGTCGCGCACGCGAGATTCCACGTCGTCTCGAATTGCCTTCACCGACGGGCTCTGAGCCAACCGGCGCAGTAGCTGATCGTTGACCATCGTCCACGTCCAGTCCACCTGCTGCTTGCGACGCTTCTCGGCGAACTCGCCTGCGTCACGGAGCACCTGCTGGTGGCGGAGCACCGTGTTCCAGAACTCGTCGAGGCCGGTGCCTTCGATGGCGCTCATCGTCAACACCGGGGGCTTCCAGATCGCATCGTGCGGATAGATCAGCCGCAGCGCACCCGCCAACTCTCGCGCCGCGTTCTTCGCGTCGGTCGCGTGCTTGCCGTCGGCCTTGTTGACGGCCACCAGATCTGCGAGTTCGAGAACGCCCTTCTTGATGCCCTGCAACTGATCCCCGGTACGCGCAAGCGTGAGGAACGTGAAGCAGTCGACCATGTTCGCGACGGTCACCTCGGACTGGCCCACGCCCACGGTCTCGACCAGGATCACGTCGAACCCTGCGGCTTCGAGCAAGACGATGGTCTCTCGAGTCGCGCGGGCCACTCCGCCCAACGTTCCCGAGGTCGGCGACGGCCTGATGTATGCGTTCTCCTGCACCGCCAAGCGCGACATACGGGTCTTGTCACCCAGGATGGAACCACCGGTCCGCGTCGACGACGGATCGACGGCCAGCACCGCGACCCGGTGGCCCTGTTCGATCAACCGCATTCCGAGCGCATCGATGAACGTCGACTTCCCGACCCCCGGAACCCCGGTGATGCCCACCCGGTGCGATCCGCCGGCGTCGGGCAGTACCCGGAGGAGCAACTGCTGCGCCAAGTCGCGATGGTCCGCGCGGGTCGACTCGACCAACGTGATCGCCCGCGCGAGGCCGGATCGTTCGTTCGCTCGGACCGACTCGGCCACCGCATCGATGTCGATGACGCGGCCCTTGTTCGGAGAGTTCATATTCAGGCGTTGGCCTCGCGTGGTGCATGCCCGAGCGCAACGGACAGCTTCTCCACCAGGCCGATCGCCGCGTCGGCGATGACGGTGCCCGGAGGGAAGATCGCCGCGGCACCCGCCGCGTAGAGCTCGTCGAAATCGCCCGGGGGGATGACGCCACCGACGACGATCATGATGTCCTCGCGCCCGACGTCGGCCAAGGCCTGTCGCAAGGCAGGCACCAGCGTCAGATGGCCCGCCGCCAGCGACGACACTCCGACGACATGGACGTCGTTATCCGCCGCCTGCCGGGCCACCTCCTCGGGCGTCTGGAACAACGGACCGACGTCGACGTCGAAGCCGATGTCGGCGAACGCCGTGGCAATGACCTTCTGGCCTCGGTCGTGTCCGTCCTGCCCCATCTTGCACACCAGAACACGAGGACGACGGCCCTCGTCCTCGGCGAACTGTTCGACCAACGCGGTGGCACGGGTGATGTTCTCGGATTTGCCTGCCTCGTCGCGGTACACACCACTGATTGTCCGGATTTCGGCCTGGTGGCGCCCGTAGACCTTCTCCAAGGCGTCGGAAATCTCACCGACGGTGGCCATCTTGCGGGCGGCATCGATGGCGAGAGCCAGTAGATTGTTCTCCATGCCCGGCTGATCCGACGCTGCGGCCCGAGTCAGGTTCGCCAATGCCGCCTCGACCTCGGCGGTGTCCCGCTCGGCACGAAGACGCTCGAGCTTCTCGATCTGTTCTTTTCTCACCTTCGAGTTCTCGACCTTGAGTACCTCGATGGTGTCGGGCTCGTCGGGCACGTACTTGTTGACGCCCACCAGCGGTTGGCGCCCGGAGTCGATGCGCGCCTGGGTACGAGCCGCCGCCTCCTCGATGCGCAACTTCGGAATGCCTTCGCCGATGGCCTGCGCCATGCCGCCCGCTTCCTCGACCTCCGCGATGTGTGCGCGAGCCCGATTCGCCAGCTGATGGGTGAGCCACTCGACGTAGTGCGACCCGCCCCACGGATCGATCGGCCGAACGGTGTTGGATTCCTGCGCGATGAGTAGCTGAGTGTTGCGGGCGATACGGGCCGAGAAGTCGGTCGGCAACGCCAGTGCCTCGTCGAGCGCGTTGGTGTGCAGGGACTGCGTATGGCCCTGGGTCGCGGCCATGGCTTCGACACAGGTGCGGGCGACGTTGTTGAACACGTCCTGTGCGGTCAGCGACCAACCCGACGTCTGCGAATGAGTGCGCAGGGAACGGGATTTGGCACTCTTGGGCTCGAATTGTTGGACGAGCTCGGCCCACAGCAGGCGCCCCGCGCGGAGCTTGGCAACCTCCATGAAGAAATTCATTCCGATGGCCCAGAAGAACGACAGTCGCGGTGCGAACGTGTCGATGTCCATGCCCGCATCCAGACCGGCCCGGATGTACTCGACACCGTCCGCAAGGGTGTAGGCGAGTTCGAGATCGGCTGTGGCACCGGCTTCTTGGATGTGGTAGCCGGAGATGGAGATCGAGTTGTACTTCGGCATCTTCTCGCTGGTGTACGCAAAGATATCCGAGATGATGCGCATCGACGGCTTCGGCGGATAGATGTAGGTGTTGCGCACCATGAACTCTTTGAGGATGTCGTTCTGGATGGTGCCGGCGAGTTTCTCCGGCCCGACGCCTTGCTCCTCCGCGGCGGCGACGTACAGCGCCAGAATCGGCAGCACCGCTCCGTTCATGGTCATCGACACCGAGACGCTACCGAGGTCGATGCCGTCGAACAGCTGACGCATGTCGTAAATGGAATCGATTGCCACCCCGGCCATTCCGACGTCACCCTGCACTCGCGGGTGATCGGAGTCGTAGCCCCGGTGCGTGGCCAGATCGAACGCCACGGACAGGCCTTTCTGCCCGGCCGCGAGGTTGCGGCGGTAGAAGGCGTTGGACTCGGCCGCGGTGGAGAATCCGGCGTACTGACGAATGGTCCACGGCTGGTTGACGTACATCGTGGGATACGGCCCGCGGAGGAACGGCGGAGCACCCGGATAGCTGTGCAACGGGTAGCCCTCTGCCTCGGCGGCGTCCCGGTCTGCCTCGGTGTACACCGGCTTGACGTCGATGCCCTCGGGAGTGGACCACACCACCTGCTCGGGGGTGTAGAAGTTCGCCTTGGCACCGTTCTTCACGTGTGTGGCCACGTCCTCCGCGGACGGCGACGACGGCGTCGGCTCGTCGGGATCGACCAGCGGTACGTCGGCGAAACTGCCGATGGTGTGCGAGATTCGGTTCTCGTCGGTACTCACTTCGAGGCTCCCAGCGTGTCGAGAAGTTCGGTCAGCACGGCGACGGCGTCGACCTTGGCGGTCAGGAATCCATCGGGACGGGACGGGCCGTCGACGCCGGCGAAGATCTTTTCCGGGCCGGCGAGCAAGACCCGCGAGACCCCTGCTGCACGCAGAGCATCCACGGCAGTAGCGGCCTCGTCGCCGTAGCGCTTGTCGGTTCCGCACACCACGGCGATCGAGGCTCCCGACGCTTCGACAGCACCGGCGACAGCGTCGACGCCCAGGGGGCCGGGGTTGACCGCTTCGATTCCCCCCGACGCCAACAGATTGGACGCGAAGGTCGTCCGGACGTTGTGCTCGGCGACGGTCCCCAACGGGACCAGTAGCACCTGGGGCCGCGAATCATGTTGGGCCAGATAAGAATCGGATCGATCTCGGAGCGACTCGAATGCCCGGCCGTACCGATACACGGGTGCCGAGCCGGCAGGCTGCGTCTGCTCGGGAGTCAGGGGGGCCTCGGCCAGATTCGGAAACTCGTTGACACCGGTCAGCGGAGTGATGCGATGCGCGATGTCGGAATCGCGCTCTGCACGGGTCTTCTCGATGTCGGCGACCAGCGAACCGTCCGCGGTTGCTGCAGCGAATCCGCCCGACGCTTCGATGGTCTGGAAGAAGTCCCACGCCGTCGCGGCAACCGCAGCCGTGAGTTCCTCGATGTACCACGAGCCCGAACCCGGATCCAGAACCCGACCCAGATGGGCTTCCTCCAGCAGGAGCAACTGAGTGTTTCTCGCGATACGGGCAGCGAACGTCTTGGACACTCCGGCGGCGCCACCGTTCAGTGCCGCGTCGAACGGCAGCACCGTCACCGAATCCGCACCACCCACTCCGGCGCCGAACGACGCAAGAGTGGTACGCAGCATGTTCACCCACGGATCGCGCTGCGACATCATCGCTTCCGACGTCACCGCATGCTGAGGAGCATCACCGGCGTCGGGCGCACCGCACACCTGCGCAATCCGTGCCCACAGAATGCGAGCAGCGCGAAACTTGGCAATGGTCTGGAACTGGTCGTCGGTTGCCGCGAATCGAAACTCGATCTGGCGCAAAGCATCCGAGACGGCCACACCGTTCTCGGTCATCGAACGGACGTACTCGAGTCCGGCCGCGATCGACGCACCCAGTTCCTGCGCATCCGACGCACCGAGATTGTGGAACACGGTGCCGTCGACGGTGATGGCACGCATCGACTCGGCGCGGTCGATGCACGCGCGAGCCAGTTCGAGTGCCTCGGCCATCGCTATGGATTCCGTGCCTGCCACTGCAGCAGTGAGAGTGTCCACTCCGAGCCTGACGTCGACGGCGGCGCGATCGTCGATCTCTGCCGCATCGAGAACGTCGAACAGTGCCGTCGCTGCCGCGCGAACATCCCTGCGGGCATCGATCGTCAACGGGGCCAGCTCGAGCAGCACACCACGGAGAGCCTCCGACAGATCCGACGGATCCAACCCACGCGACCCCACCGTCAACCAGAGCGCACTGGTGCCGTTGGCGAGCGAATCGAGGATCTGACCGTTCAGCGCGGGCACACCGTCACGAACGTCGGAACCGTGACGCGTGCACACCTTCCAGCCCGCGTTGACGTCCCGATGCGGATCACGCCCCCGCAGGTACGGAAACTGCCCCGGCAACGGACCCTCGGGGCGCTCGTCGAACGCGGTGTACAGCGGAGACACCGTGATTCCGTCGTACGTCGTGGAATCGAGAAGATGTTCGGGATCGGCAGGCAGATCGGCCACATCGACCCGGCGAGACTTGGCCAGGACCCCGGCCACCGCCTGCTGCCAGGCCGCGTGGGCACTGCGTGCGGCATCTTCGTGCGACGCGATGGACACGTGTGCTGCTCCCTCGGTTCGGCGGGCAGTCCTACACCCGACTTGAAGTGATGCTAACCCCACCTACATGCAGGCTATCGTGAGGATCACCTCACGTTCGGTGACCCACGCCGCAGGCTCCGCTCCCGCCCCTTTTCGGTCACTCCGCAGGCTCCGCTCCCGAACCGTTCTGTCATCTCACGCCGGTACTCTTGCCTCTCGTGACCCGGCACCTGCGCGACCTTCGTCTGATCGCGCTACTGGCGGTGATCGTCGTCCTGGCTGTCGTTGCGGTGTTCGCCCCGCATCCGAGCGTCGAGCAGATGCGCCAGTGGGGCACCTCGGTCGGTCCTGCGTTTCCGCTCGTGTTCTTCGCCGTCCATGCACTGGTGACCATTGCACCCATTCCCAGAACCCTGTTCACATTGAGCGCCGGAGTGCTGTTCGGGCCATTCACCGGTCTGGCGGTGACGATCGGTGCCTCTACGGTCAGCGCTGTCCTCGCCCTGCTGTTGGTTCGGGCGATCGGGCGAGAAGCCGTGGCGTCGCGGATGTCGCATTCGGCTCTCGACTCTGTCGACGAGAGCCTGCGCCGACGAGGGTGGCTCGCGGTCGGCTCTCTGCGATTGATCGCCCCGGTGCCTTTCTCTCTGGTGAACTACGCCTGCGGTGTGTCGGCGGTTCGACTCGTACCCTTCGCTCTGGCCACTGCCGCCGGCATGCTGCCCGGCACCCTCGGGATCGTGGTGATCGGTGGAGCAATCGGCGGGCAGACCCATCCCGCACTGCTGGTGCTGTCCGGGATCTGCATTGCGATCGGCGTGAGCGGGTTGTTCGTCGACTGGCGGTTGTCGCGGACTCGTGAGGCCGCGTCGGCACCGGAGAACAGGCGTCAGGGTGAGAACCTTGATTCGGGACAATCAAGCCTGGAAGCTTGACTTGATCCAATCAACGCTCTAGCCTTGTCGAATGTTCGTCATGACCGTCGACCAGCGTCGCAGCAGACGCGACATCGATCGCGTGCCCGATCTACTGGACCGCTATCGAGATTTCGATCTGATCCGCCCGTTCGAACGCACCGCAGGCGACGAGGTCCAGGCCGTCTGCGAGGACGCAGCAACCGTCGTCGCGATCGCCCTCGACCTGGTGGCGACGCCGCATTGGAGCGTGGGAATCGGCGTCGGTTCGGTCGAGCTTCCGTTACCCGACACGACGCGCGCCGGCCGGGGCCAGGCATTCGAGGCTGCCCGAGACGCCGTCACCAGAGCGAAGAACGCGCCTGCTGCGCTCGCCGTCACCGGACCCGAGCCGGAAGCGGCCGAGGACGCCGAAACCGCATCGACCTTGGTTGCCATACTCGTCGCTCGTCGCTCGGACCAGGGCCGAGAAGCGGTTGCGCTCATGGCAGAGGGAATGTCGCAGACCGACGCGGCCGAAAGGCTCGACATCAGCAAACAGGCTATGTCGCAACGACTTTCCGTCGCCGGCTGGCACGTCGAAAACGCCGGCCGCACCCTTGCCGCGAGGTTGTTGAACGCGGCGAACACGACAGGAAGCCACACGTCATGATCGTCGTCGCCCTCGTTCTACTGGCTCTGACGGCAGGTGTCGCCCTCGTCCCGGCCGGTGACCGCGTCAGGCTGTGGGTCCCCACCGCGGCTGCCTCGACTCTGCTCACCGCAGCCGCTGTGCTTGCCACGCTCGCCGGGCCGGCACACGGCGTCGGTCATGCAGTCGGAGTCGTCCTGAGCGTTGCCGTGGCCGCCGTCGGCGGCACCGCCGTGGTGCCGAGCGTCTTTCGCGTCGCCAGACGACAGAACGACTCGACCGACGACGAGCCGGTCGAGCCGCTGCGTGGAGGGTTGACGATAGGAATTCTCGAACGTGTTGCCGTTGCGGTATCCATTCTCACCGGCTGGCCCGAGGGAATCGCCATCGTACTGGCGGTCAAAGGACTTGCGCGCTACCCCGAACTGCGCGAATCCCACGCCTCCGAACAGTTCATCATCGGCACCTTCGCCAGCGTTCTGTGGGCACTGGCAGCAGCGGGCGTGGGATTCGCGATCAATTCGTGATCAGCGCGCTTCCGGTTCTGCCTCGGGAGATGCCGACAGGGCACCGATATCCAGACCCTTGGACAGCTCCGGAGATGCGGCCAACGACGTGTCCACCGGCTTACGGGCCACCGCCTCGGCGGCCTTGACGGCTTCGGCGACAGCCGGATCGGTCTTTGTCTCGAACCACTCTGCAACCTCGTCCGAGTCGTCCTCGGGCTTCGGCTCGTTGCCCGCGGACTCGTTGGGCTCGTATCGGAACACCCCGTCCTCGCCTGGGGCTCCGAGGGTCTTGGCGAATCCCTTGAGAGCGTCGCCGAAATCGCTCGGGATCATCCACACCTTGTTCGCGTCGCCCTGCGCCATCTGAGGCAACGTCTGCATGTACTGGTAGGCCAACAGTTCTGGAGTGGGCTTACCGGCCTTGATGGCACCGAAGACCTTCTCGATGGCCTTCGCCTGCCCCTGAGCCTCGAGGTACTTCGCGGCGCGATCACCCTGAGCCCGCAGAATTCTGGACTGACGCTCACCCTCGGCAGTGAGGATGGCCGCCTGCTTGCCGCCCTCGGCTGCGAGGATTCGGCTCTGCTTGTCGCCCTCGGCTGTCTTGATCGCCGATTCACGGTGCCCCTCGGCCGTGAGAATGGTCGCGCGCTTCTCGCGGTCGGCCTTCATCTGCTTCTCCATCGATTCCTGAATCGAGGGTGGCGGATCGATGCTCTTGAGCTCGACGCGGGCGACTCGAAGACCCCACCGACCGGTGGCCTCGTCCAGCACCACTCGGAGCTGACCGTTGATCGAATCACGGGACGTCAGAGTCTCTTCCAACGTCATTCCGCCGACGACGTTACGCAGCGTGGTCGTGGTCAATTGCTCGACACCGACGATGTAGTTGTTGATCTCGTACACGGCCGACTGTGGATTGGTCACCTGAAAATAGACGACGGTGTCGATCGACACCGTCAGGTTGTCCTTGGTGATGACCGGCTGCGGCGGGAACGAGACGACCCGTTCTCGCAGATCGACTTTCGCACGGATGCGATCGACGAACGGGACGAGGAACGTGAGCTGACCGGACACGGTACGCGTGTACCGACCGAGTCTTTCGATCACTGCTGCCTCGGCTTGCGGGACGATCGAGATGGACTTGGCCATCAACACGGCGACGAACGCAACGATGACGGCCAGTGCTATGAGTGCTTCCACTGGCTTTACGGTCCCTTCCATACGACGGCGGTGGCACCGTCGATTTCCATCACGGTCACGGTGGTACCGGGGGCGTAGACCTCTGTCTCGTCCAACGGACGCGCGGTCCACACCTCGCCACCGAGTTTGATCTGGCCTTCGTGCGCAGTGACCTGTTCGAGCACGACTGCACTCTTACCGGTGAGAGCCGCAACCCCCATCGGGGTGTCCGGCGGATGTGCGAAGCGCCGCAACAAGATCGGACGCAGACCCAGAACCAACGCCAACGACAACACGCCGAAAACGATTGCGTCTGCCCATACCGGGAAGTCGGTCAACGCCGACACCCCGGCGGTACCGAGCGCACCGCCGGCGATCATCAGTAGGAAGAAGTCCCCCGTCAGTGCTTCGGCACCGGCAAGCACAACCGCCGCTATGAGCCACAAGATCGCTGCCACAAGCTCCATCCTGGCACGAATCGGACATCCGCCGACGGATCAGCTGGTCGTAACAGCTACTCGGTGACGAAATCGACCAACTGTTCGACGGCACCGATCAGTGGAGCCTCCAGATCTCGGAAGCTCGACACCGACGAGTACACCCGCCGCCATCCTTCTTGCGGAGTTCCCCAGCCCAGCTCTCGACAGATTCCGGTCTTCCAGTCCTGACCGCGCGGAATCTTCGGCCACGCCGCAATGCCGACCGCCGACGGCTTGACGGCCTCCCACACGTCGATGAACGGATGGCCGGTGACGAGAACGTGTTCGCCCAACGATCTGGTCATCTTCGATTCCTTGGACCCGGTCACCAGGTGGTCGACCAGGACCCCGACGCGACGGCCCGGGCCGGGGCCGAAATCGGCCAACCGCTCCCCCAGATTGTCCAGGCCCTCGAGATGTTCGACGACCACGCCCTCCACTCGAAGGTCGTGTCCCCACACGCTTTCCACCAGGGCCGCGTCGTGCACACCCTCGACCCAGATACGGCTGGCACGAGCCGTCCGGGCTCGCAGGCCCTCGACCTTGGTGGATCCGGACGCCGATCTGGTCGGTTTGGCCGCGGTCGCGGGCTTCGGGCGGACCAGCGTCACCCGGCGGCCGTCGATCAGAAATGCGGCCTCGCGCAAGGCGAACAGTCGCGTCGTTCGGGCGCCGTCCTCGAGTCGGACGAAATCTCCGTCGTACGTGCGCTCGAAGCCGACCACAGCACCGCAATAACCCGAACCCGCGTCCTCGACCACCATGCCGCGCTCGGCCGGCACCTCCGGTGCCGGAACCTTCCGCATGCGACTGTGCCCTTTGAGAATGTCTCCGCCGTACATGTCGTTCACGGCGACCAACGCTAGCGATACCGGCGTCCCGAGCGCGGTTCGCCACGCCGACCTATGCTCGTGAGTCGTGTGTTCTCCGAGTGCAAGTCTTGCCCTGTGGGCCGGTTCCTGGCTGGCCGGTGTCGGTTCGCCGGACGACGTCATCGACGCGATGTCCGAGTGGGCACCGATGCATCTGGTCGGTGCCGGTGACGACGAGGCAGCAACGACGTACGGGCTGCGCTTTCCGGGCTACGCAGAGGGCATCGCCGGGGCGCTCGCCGCGGTCCGAACCGCCGCGAACGCAGGACCCTCACCCGCAGCCGGGGAGGAACGGATACGTCTGGTGCTGCCCGCAGCGGGCGCAGTGGCCGAACTGCCGGCCCGGACAGAATTCTCTCGTGCAGCGATCGGTGCCGAGCAGGCGGTGATGATCGGTACCCCGGGCTCCGCCGGAATCGGGGTGGTACCCGTCGTCGAGGGCCCCGACGTGCTGCGCTGGACCGTGTATTCGATCGACGTTCCCTCTCACGCCCACCGAGATCGAGGTCTCGGTGAGGCCGAGTACGAGATGCGCGAGGCCGTGCGCGGCGCGGCGAATGCACTCGCACAGATGCAATCGCTCCCCACCCGCACTCTCGAGGCCGACCCGCGCACTCGCATCGCCGAGCTCATCACCGACGCTGCACAGCACCGCTATCCCCCCGAGATGTCCGAACGCGCCTTCCGAGTGCTCGAATCGGCCGATCGGGTCGCGGCAATCCTTACCGTCGCCGCCGGATCGACTCCCTCGGAGGCACCGACTGCTGCCGCAGCGGCCGCCCGAGAAGAACTCGTCCGGCCGCTGTGGGCCGCCGTGCGCACGGCCCGGACCATCGCCGTGGCGACGAGCATCGGTGCCTCGATGCAGTCGGCCCGATGACCGACAGGACCGACACGTAGCGGTCCTGTCGGGGCTGGGCCGCGAGACAGGCAAGAGGCCACCCGTCAGGCAGGAGCCGCCAGTCAGGCAGGTGCCGTCGCAGGCCGCGATGGACGCGTCGGCTGCTCGCAACATCCGACGGCACATCGATTGCCGTCGAGGGTGGATCCGTAGCCGGGAACGCTGCCGAGTCCTCGGCACGTCCCGCCGACGCGATACTCGTCCACCAGCTCCCTGATCATCTTCGGGAATCGAGCATCGGAACCGGGCGTACCCGCGCGAGCGAACGCCATCCCGAGTTCACGGGCCTTCTCCTCGGCTTCGGTGTCGAGATCCCACACCACTTCGAGGTGGTCGGACACGAAACCGATCGGGCACACGATCACCGCGTCGACGGACTTCTCGGACAGTGCTTCGAGATGATCGCAGATGTCGGGGTCGAGCCACGGAACCTGCGGTGGTCCGGAACGAGACTGCCACACCAGATCGTATTCGGTGCTGCCGGATGCGGCCGCGACCAGACGCGACGCCTCCGCAACCTGCCGGCTGTACAGATGGCCACCATCCGCGGGTGGGCCTGCATTGGCGTCGGCTGCCGACGGAATGGAATGCGCAGTGAACACCAGCCGCGCTCCTGCCCGATGCTCCTCTGGCAGAGACCTGCGCGCGGCATCGACGGCCTCGGCGAACGCCTCGACCATCAACGGGTGGTCGTAGTACTGACGGATCTTGAGCAAATGCGGGGCGTCGTCCCCCACCGATGCACGGGCCCTGGCGATGTCCTCGTGGTACTGCCTGCACCCGGAATACCCGCCCCACGCGGAAGTCGGGAAGACGAGCGCGGAGCGGACGCCGTCCGCCTTCATCGTCGCAACGGTGTCCTCGACCATCGGATGCCAATTGCGATTACCGAAGTAGATCGGCAATTCGATTCCGGCCGAATCGAACTCGGCCTGCAGTGCGGCGATGATGTCGCGATTGAGTTCGTTGATCGGTGACACGCCACCGAAGTGCATGTAGTGCTCGACGACGGCGTCGAGACGCTCGGGCGGCACACCACGTCCGCGAGTGACGTTCTCGAGAAACGGGCGAACGTCGGCGGGCTTTTCCGGTCCGCCGAACGAGAGCACCAACAGTGCGTCGAAATCTCCAGGGGTGGTCATGAATCCATTGTGCCCCTGTCGCAGCAGGGCTGCGGCAGGGGCACAATCGGTCGACGAAACCTACGGTGAGCGAGCCCACGTCGGACTCCGCTCACCGACGTGTCACATGTTTTCGGGCAGGTACGTGTTGTGGCTCGCTCCGCCGTCGACGTACACGATCGACCCGGTGGTTCCGGGCAGCCAATCCGACAGCAACGCGACGATCGACTTGGCGACGACGGTCGGATCGTTGACGTCCCATCCAATGGGAGCGGCGCCGTCCCAGTACACGTTCAGCTGGTCCATCTTGGCCGCATCGCCGGTCGCGGTGCCCGCAATCGCCTTGGCGGCAAGAGTCCTGATCGGTCCTGCTGCAACGAGATTGGAGCGGATACGCTTGGCTGCGCCCACTTCCCGTGCCACGTAACGATTCACCGACTCGAGAGCAGCCTTGGCCACGCCCATCCAGTTGTAGTACGGCATCGACGTCCGCGGATCGAAGTCCATTCCGACGATCGAGCCACCCTCGTTCATGACCGGGAGCACGGCACGCGCGAGAGATGCGTAGCTCCACGCCGAGATCTCGAATGCCCTCGCCGCGTCGGGGCCGGGGCCGTCGAGGAACGGCTTGGCATCCGGGCCCATCAGGGTGCGAGGTGCGAATGCGATGGAGTGCAGAACTCCGTCGATACCCTCCGGCGCTACTTCACGAATTCGGTCCGCCAGCGCGGCGAGGTGCTCCTCGTTGGTGGCGTCGAGCTCGATCGCCGGGGGCACCTCCTTGGGCAGCCGCTGCGCGATGCGGTCGATGAGCCGCAGCCGATCGAACCCGGTGATGATCACCTTGGCACCCTGCTCCTGCGCCATGGCCGCGGCGTGGAACGCGATCGACGCGTCGGTGATGATGCCGGTGATGAGAATGGTCTTGCCTTCGAGCAATCCGCCCATAATGCTACGTCCTTAATTCGGAGGTGAGTATCTATCGAAATCGTTGTGCGAGAGGGTTTCTCAGTGCCCCATGCCCATGCCGCCGTCGACGGGAATGACAGCACCGGACACGTACGACGAGTCCGGACCCGCAAGGAAACTCACGACTGCTGCAACGTCCTCGGGCTGACCGAGACGCTGAAGTGGAATGTATTCCTTCGCCTTGCCGCGCAAGTCGTCCGACAACTCTGCGGTCATGTCGGTTTCGATGAATCCCGGTGAGACGACGTTCGCCGTGATGGACCGCGAACCCAACTCCCTCGTGATCGACCGGGCCATGCCGATGACTCCGGCCTTGGACGCCGCGTAATTGATCTGCCCCGGCCCGCCGGCCATCGCGACAACGGAACTGAGGAAGATCATCCGACCCCAGCGCGCGCGCAGCATGGCCCGGTTGGCGCGCTTGGCGACTCGGAAGGCTCCGGTCAGGTTCGCATCGATGACCCGCTGGAACTGCTCCTCGGTCATACGCATCAGCAGGGTGTCGTCGGTGATGCCCGCGTTGGCGACGAGTACCTCGACGGGTCCGTGCTTCTCCTCGACCTCCTTGAAGGCCGCGTCGACCGAATCGGAGTCGGTGACGTCGCAGACGACCCCGAGCAATCCGTCGGGTGCCCCGGATCCGCGGTGGGTGACGGCCACCTTGTGCCCGTCGGCACTGAGCCGTTGGGCGATGGCCAGACCGATACCCCGGTTACCTCCGGTGACGAGTACCGATCGCGCGATGAAGTCAGGTGTGGACATGCCTAGCAACCTATCTGTTCGTCCTGGAATGACAAAGCGAAACTTACTGGTGAGTAATAACAGCGATCACGGCAATCGTTGCCGCATCACCAACGCCGAACCGAGCCCGGCGGAGATGCACAGGACACCGAGGATCAACCAGGGTCGCGATGCGTCCCCGCGGGTGATCTCGAAGCCGATCTGCTCCTCCAGGGTGTCGTAGACGTCTCGGAGGCCCTCGAGCGAGGAAGCCGTGAAGAAACTCCCTCCGGACAGAGTCGCGATCTCGCGCAACGACGGGTCGTCGACCGGAACGGGCACGCGCTCGACCCCGCCTCCACCTTCGTCTTCGATCTCGACCGACCCGTAGCTGGTGCCGAACGAGATCGTCGAGATCGGCACTCCCTTGTCCTTGGCTGCGCGCGCTGCGGTGTAGCCGCCTCGTGGATCGTCGAGGTTCTGGGGAACGGTTTGCTTACCGTCGGAGAGC
Organism: Rhodococcus sp. NPDC077669; assembly: GCF_040686915.1. Lineage (NCBI taxonomy): Bacteria > Bacillati > Actinomycetota > Actinomycetes > Mycobacteriales > Nocardiaceae > Rhodococcus > Rhodococcus sp. NPDC077669. Next base: position 254,124 of record NZ_JBFBMD010000004.1, read on the forward strand.
AGCACGATGCGGGCCGGCGGTGCCGCGTCGCCACCCCCGAGGATCGCGCCGAGAGTGTCGATCGACTGCAGCGAGGTGAAGATTGCTTCACCGGTGGCCGTACGCTCGCTGAGCTGCAGTTTGTCGATTGCCGACTTGGTGGCGTCGCGGTTGGCCGTGGGTGAGACCAATACCGAGGCAGTGCCGGCGAATGCGACGAGACCGAGGTTGATGCCGGGTGTGAGGCCATCGGCGAACGACTTCGCTGCTTCTTGGGCCGCAGCCAGCCGAGTGGGTTCGACGTCCGTCGCTTCCATGGACAGCGACACATCGATGACGAGCATGACCGTCGCGCGGTTGCGTGGAACACGTTGATCGGCAGTGGGGCCTGCCAACGCGACGGTCAGGAACATCAGCCCGACCAGTACCAGTGCGGTCGGGAGATGACGCAGACGATTGGGCCGGTTCGGCGCGACCGACTCGAGCAACTCCATGTTGGAGAAACGCAGCACGTGCTTCTGCTTGCGGCGTTGAATCCAGACGTACCCCGCCGTCAGGGCGAGGACGACGACGAGAAACGCAAGCCACCACGGCGCAGAGAAATCGGTGAGGCTCATCGCGAACCTGCCCTCGCGGTATTGGTGAAACCGGAGCCGATGGTGTGCCTGCGAGCAGTGACGAAGCGGACGACATCGGCGATCCAGTCACCGTCGGTGCGCAGAGTCAAACGCGGTGCCCCGCATCGGCGCAACGCTTTCTCCACGTCGTCGCGGTGTGCTGCGGCTGCTCGCGCGAAGTCGGCGCGGAGCCTGGGCGTCGCGGCGAACTCCCGAGTGCGGCCGGACTCCGGGTCGTGCAGAACCACGTCTCCCACATCCGGAAGTTCGAGGTCTCGCGGATCGAGTACCTCGACGGCCAGTACGTCGTGTCTGGCAGAGATCGCCCGCAGTGATCGCTCCCAGTCGATCGGGCCGAGGAAGTCGCTGATCACCACGGCCAGACCGCGACGGCGTTCGGGACGCCGCAGCGCCTCGACGGCATCGCGAAGATCTCCTCGGACGCCATCCGCGGCGGACGGTGTCGTAGCGATCGTCCGCAGCATCGACTGGCTGTGTACCCGCCCACCGCGCGCCGGGATTCGCGTCGTCGTCGCGCCGGTGGCCACGACAGCTCCGATGCGATTACCACCGCCGCCGGTCAGGTGGGTGATGGCAGCCGAGGCCGCGACCGCGAGATCGCGCTTCTCGCACCCCGCGGTTCCGAAGTCGAGGCTGGCCGACAGATCGACGAAAAGCCACGTTTCCAGTTCGCGATCGGCCACCGACTGCCGCACGTGTGGGTGTGTCGTCCGGGCAGTGACCGACCAGTCCATCTGCCGAACGTCGTCACCGGGCTGATACTCGCGCGCGTCCCCCGGTTCGGATCCCGGGCCGGGTATCAGGCCGAGGTGGTCGCCGTGTAGAACGCCGTCGAGACGCCTCCGCACCGTTATCTCGAGCGTGCGCAGCGCAGCGGCCAACTTCGGATCACGCAGTTCGCCGGACCGAAACGACGGCGGACGTGAGACCGCACCTCGGCCGGCACTGTCGGCTGCGCTCACTGACCCGGCGAACCGGTCGACGATGCATCACCCGACGGCTTGTGCAGCGACGGAGCGGGTTCGCCGGCCGGACCGCCCGGTGGGCGCTGCTCGGGTCCGGGCTGGGGTGCCGAGCCGGGCCCTTGCCCGGGGAACTGCGGCTGACCCGGGTACTGCCCCTGGGTCGGGCTCTGTCCCTGCCCCGGATTCTGTCCCTGCCCCGGGTACTGCCCCTGGGCCGGATACGGTCCCTGAGCCGGATACTGCGGCCCCGCTCCCGGGAACTGCGGTGTGCCCTGTTGACCACCGAAGGGCTGACCGGGTGCGGTGCCGTTGTCCTGCGACATCGGAACCGCCTGCGGCGACACCTGCGGTAGTCCGACGGTCTGCAGAATGCGGGAGATCACGGTCTCGGGCGTCACTTCGTCGGCGAGGGCATCGTAGGAGAGCACCAGCCGATGCCGGAGCACGTCGGGAATCACCTCGAGCACGTCCTGAGGAACGACGTAGTCGCGGCCTCGCAGCAGGGCGAGGGCGCGGGACGCAGCGATGATGCCGAGGGTCGCACGCGGGGAGGCCCCGTATGCGATCCAGCTGCCGACATCGTCCAACCCGAACTGTTCGGGCGTGCGGGTGGCGGCGATGACCCGAACCACGTAGTCGACGAGCGCGTGGTGCACGAACACCGAACTGGCCAGGTTCTGCAGACGGACCAACTCGACAGGGTCGAGTATCTGCTTGGGCTCGGGGGCCTTGATCCCCATGCGGTAGACGATCTCGCGTTCTTCTTCCACCGTCGGATAGTCGACGACGATTTTGAACAGGAAGCGGTCGCGCTGGGCTTCCGGGAGCGGGTACACGCCTTCGTTCTCGATGGGGTTCTGCGTCGCCATCACCAGGAACGGATCGGGCATGGGGAACGTCCTGCCACCGATGGTCACGTGCCGCTCGGCCATGACTTCGAGCAGCGCCGACTGGACCTTCGCCGGTGCTCGGTTGATCTCGTCGGCAAGGACGAAGTTCGCGACGACCGGGCCGAGTTCGGTGTCGAACTCTTCGCGGCCCTGACGGTAGATGCGGGTTCCGACCAGGTCGGTGGGTACCAGGTCCGGGGTGAACTGGACGCGGGAGAACGAGCCACCGACAACGCGGGCGAACGTCTCCACTGCGAGGGTCTTCGCCACGCCGGGAACGCCTTCCAGCAGCACGTGCCCACGGGCCAACAAGCCGACCAGAATGCGCTCGACCAGACGATCCTGACCGACGATCACCCTTTTGACCTCGTACACGGCCTTCTCGAGAAGCCGAACGTCGTCGGCGAGATCGGGACTGTCCACCCGCTCCGGCTCCCCACCCTGCGGATTCGGACTCGAAGACCCGATCTGTGTCGGCTCCTCGTCGTTCGAAATCCGGCCGTCACGTGATGTCACCAAGAATTCACCGCTTTCAGTCGATCATCGTCGGGCACGTTCCATACCGCCGAGATCAACTATTCCAGGTGATGCTCGCGCGCGCCGAAACCCACCCCTGACCCGCGCGCCGGAGTGGAGCCTGCGGAACGACGCAGAAGTACCGAACAGCGACCTCGGGAGCGACAGCGAGCTCAGGACACCATGCGCACGGCGTACGGCGTCATACCGCTGTATCTGACGTCGGAGACCTTGACCACCGATCCGGATTGCGGAGCCTCGAGCATCTTCCCGTCGCCGAGGTAGAGCGCGACGTGCTGACTGGCGTTCGGTCCGTAGAAGATCATGTCGCCACGCTTCATCTGCGACGACGGAACCTGCTTGCCTGCCGTGTACTGGTAGCCGGTGTAGTGGGGCAGAGAGATGCCCAGACCTGCGAATGCGTAGATCATGAGGCCGGAGCAGTCGAAGCCGACCTTGTTGTAGTCGCCGTAACTGTCTGCGACTCCGCCGTCTCGGATTCCCTTGGTCGGCCCGTTCTCGTCGCCGCCGCCCCAGGAATACGGAACACCGAGCTGGCTCATCCCGCGGTCGATCGCCAATTCCACGGCAGCACTGCCCGTGACCGACGGTGTGGTCGAGGGCTTGGGCTTGCTGGGTGTGGGCTTGCTGGGTGTGGGCTGGGTCGGAGTCGTGGTTCCGCTCGAACTGTCGGAGTCGGTAAACGAACTCGAGTCGTCGTCGACATCGACGTGCGAGCGTTGGCCCTCGGCGATCGCAGCGGCTCGCTGTTGTGCGGCCAGGTTGGCCGACACCCGGGCCGCCGCCTGAACCGCGGCCTCGCGAGCGGCAGCTGCGGCTGCTGCTATTGCTGCGTCCTCTGCTGTCTTCTGCGCCTCCCAGTCGCTGTATGCGGCTCGTTGACCCTGGAGGCCGGCCACATTGCTGCGGGCTGCGTCGAGCTCGGTCTGAGCGGCGTCTCGCTGGGACTCGATGGCGGCTTTCTGATCGGCCTCGGCTTGCAACGCTGCCTGCGCTGCAGCGATGGCCTGCTCGGCCTCGGCTTTCTTCGATTCGGCTTCGGACGCTGCCGCGTCCGCCTGCTGCTTGGATTCGCGGGCGGCCGAGTCCCGGTTCGCCTGCTCGGTCCGGGCCCGCTGGAGGCTGTCGAGCACGGCATTCTGGCTGTTGGACAGCACCTTCAGGACCTGGGCGCGGTCGAGAACGTCGTCCGGTCCGCTCGAACCGAGGAACGACGCCATCGAGGCGACGCCCGAGCCCTGGGTGTAGCTCGATTTGGCGAATTCGTCGAACTTGCGCTGGGCTGCCTGAATCTGTGTGCCTGCATCGGCGAGCGCCTGCTGCGCTGCTCCCACGACTGCTGCGGCCACGTCAGCGGCGTCCCGGGCGTTCTGCAGGTCGACCAGGGCTTTGTTGACGCCTTCTCGCTTCACGGCAACCTCGTCGTCGAGCTGTGCGAGTTGCTGGTTGGCGGATGCGATCGCGTCGATCAGCTGTCCGACCTGCCCCAGGCGTGAGTCGACGGCGCTGCCGGCCGCGGCGATGTCGGTATCGGACGGGTTGGGCGGGGGTGGCGGTACCGCGGCGGCGACTCCGGGCATGGTCGCGGTCAGCGCGAGAACCAGACCGGCACCTGCCAGTACGAATCGGGTACGGACGAGCGCTCTGCGGCGCGTGCCGCGAACTGGACGTCGGCTCACAAATGTCTCCCTCGGGTCCGGCATTCACTCGGGTCCCGAGAGGACCGTCGTGCCGTCGAGGCGTTCCCCGTTCCCACCCCGATCGCAGGTGACGGTGAACATGTTCGCCGGGCGGGAAAGTGGCGCGCAGCGACACGACAGGTGCGAACCACGTCAGTCACACCCGAAGCAGTGGCCTCCCGAGTTCCCCACGGATGACACCTGCCTTCTGCGACACTCCTTCCCCAGCAGTGCCAATGGCACCGTACGACACTTCGCACACTAAAGAAACTCCAGTCACAAATGACACATTTGTAATTCCACCAGGCACAATGCCGTGAACTCGGTGTTTGCCCGAAACAATTTTTCGGACTTTTTCCGGACCGCCGTCCGGTGGCGCGATCACGCGTCGGTGTCGGTCGGTCGAATGACGAATGTGCGCGCTACGTCAGCGCTCGACGGGCTGCGCTTCGTGCGGGTCGGCAGTGGCCGACCGCGCGCGGTATCGCCGGACCTTCACAGCGGCTGTCAACGCGGCTACCGCGGCGACGATCACCACCAGCCCACCCGTCAGCAAGCCCCACGGAGTCTGGTCCTCGACGAGGGTGTCGACGAAGTTGTCGGCGGCGACGACGTGATTTCCGGTGTAGGTGCGATCCTGCCCGGCTTCGAGTGTCACTCGGCTGATCGAGTCGCTGAAGGTTCCGACCTGCCCCGGGCTCAGCACCAACACCGTTCCGCCCTCGCGGGCACCGACCGCAGTGGCGAGGTCGCGTAGCTGCGAATCGTGGCGCGGTTCGTCGGGGACGATCACGATGCTCAGATCGATTCCGTGGTCCTCGGCTCGGTTCACGGCGGCCGTCAGTCCGTCCTGCTCGCCCGCAGGAGCGCTGACTCCCGACTCGCGGACCGTGGCGACGATGCTGTCGACGTCCAGACCTGCCGGGATATCGGTGGCAAGTGGGGAAACAGCGTGGATCGGCTCAGTCATCTCTCGTCCAGTCGGTAGGAACCAGTCGCGTGGAACCCTACGTCACGGTGCCGTGGATTCTCGGGAGGCAGGTATGCCCGACGCGGCAACTGAGGCCGCCCTTCATTGCGTCGCACGAAGCACTACGTGAGGATTGTGACGTGGGTCGTTCTCTCGGTGTCCACCGCGAAACGGACCCGCACGTTTTCACAGGACAAGCGTACTGTTAGACTTCCATCGAGACACTGCCCGAGGGTCCGCAAGCAATCCGCACGCCGGATGCCATGCCGAGACACACGGTCAGCGCCTCGCTTCAACCGTCGACACAGCCCCGTCGGCGGTGTGCCTCATAGACGAGTGGAGCTGAAGTGACCGCAAGTAACAATTCATTCGGTGCAAAGGGCACCCTCGAAGTCGGAGAGAACTCGTACGAGATCTTTCGGCTGTCGGCCTTGCCCGGTGCCGAGAAACTGCCCTATGCACTGAAGGTCCTCGCGGAGAACCTCCTTCGCACCGAGGACGGTGCCAACATCACCGCCGACCATATTCGCTCGATCGCGTCGTGGGATCCCTCGGCCGACCCGAGTATCGAAATCCAGTTCACCCCTGCACGAGTCATCATGCAGGACTTCACCGGCGTTCCGTGTGTCGTGGACCTCGCCACCATGCGTGAGGCCGTGACCACCCTCGGCGGCGACCCCAACAAGGTCAACCCCCTCTCCCCCGCCGACATGGTCATCGACCACTCGGTCATCCTCGACGTGTTCGGCCGCGCCGATGCACTCGAGCGCAACGTCGACCTCGAGTACGAGCGCAACGGCGAGCGTTACCAGTTCCTGCGTTGGGGCCAGGGCGCCTTCGACGACTTCAAGGTCGTCCCGCCCGGCATGGGCATCGTGCACCAGGTCAACATCGAGTACCTCGCACCGACCGTCATGACCCGCAAGGGCCAGGCGTACCCCGACACCTGCGTCGGAACCGACTCGCACACGACGATGGTCAACGGCCTCGGCGTGCTCGGCTGGGGCGTCGGCGGAATCGAAGCCGAAGCTGCCATGCTCGGCCAGCCCGTGTCGATGCTGATCCCGCGTGTCGTCGGCTTCAAGCTCTCGGGCGAGATTCAGCCGGGCGTCACGGCCACCGACGTCGTTCTGACCGCCACCGAGATGCTGCGCAAGCACGGCGTCGTCGGAAAGTTCGTGGAGTTCTACGGCGAAGGTGTGGCCGAGGTTCCCCTCGCCAACCGCGCCACCCTCGGCAACATGAGCCCCGAATTCGGCTCCACCGCAGCCATTTTCCCGATCGACGAAGAGACGATCAACTACCTGCGCCTCACCGGCCGCAGCGACGAGCAGCTCGCTCTCGTCGAGGCGTACGCCAAGGAACAGGGCATGTGGCACGACCCGAAGAACGAAGCCGTGTACTCCGAGTACATCGAGCTCGACCTCAACACGGTCGTCCCGTCCATCGCAGGCCCGAAGCGCCCGCAGGACCGAATCCTGTTGTCGGAGTCCAAGGTTGCGTTCCGCAAGGACATCCACAACTACGTGGAGGAGAACCACCCGGCGCACGAGGGTGACAGCAAGCTGGACGAGGCCCTCAACGAGTCGTTCCCGGCCAGCGATCCCGCGTCGCTGAGCTTCGCAGAAGACGATGCAGTCGACGTGCGGTCCGCCGCATACGGCTCCGAAGGTCGCCCGAGCAAGCCGGTTCGTGTCATCACCGATGAAGCAGGCGAGTTCGTCCTCGACCATGGCGCCGTCGTGGTGGCAGGTATCACCTCCTGCACCAACACCTCCAACCCGTCGGTCATGCTGGGCGCAGCACTGCTCGCTCGCAACGCCGTCGAAAAGGGCCTGTCCACCAAGCCGTGGGTCAAGACCAACATGGCACCCGGTTCGCAGGTCGTGACCGACTACTACGAGAAGGCCGGCCTGTGGCCGTACCTCGAGAAGCTCGGCTACTTCCTGGGCGGCTACGGCTGCACCACGTGCATCGGTAACACCGGCCCGTTGCTCGAGCCGATCTCGAAGGCGATCAACGACAACGATCTTTCGGTGACCGCCGTGCTGTCGGGCAACCGCAACTTCGAGGGTCGCATCTCCCCCGACGTCAAGATGAACTACCTGGCGTCGCCGCCGCTGGTCATCGCTTACGGCCTTGCGGGCACGATGGACTTCGACTTCGAGACCGACCCGCTCGGTAACGACCACGAGGGCAACCCGGTCTACCTCAAGGACATCTGGCCGTCGTCGCAGGAGATCGAGGACACGATCAAGTCCTCGATCAGCCGGGACATGTTCAGCAAGTCCTACGAGACGATCTTCGCCGGTGACAGCCGCTGGCAGAACCTGTCGACCCCCGAGGGCGACACGTTCGAGTGGGATCCCAACTCGACGTACGTGCGGAAGCCTCCGTACTTCGACGGCATGACGATGGACCCGGCTCCGGTCGAGGACATCAAGGGTGCCCGCGTGCTGGCCCTGCTCGGCGATTCGGTCACCACCGACCACATCAGCCCGGCAGGACCCATCAAGGCCGGTACGCCTGCCGCTCAGTACCTCGATTCGCACGGCGTGGAGCGCAAGGATTACAACTCGCTCGGATCGCGTCGTGGCAACCACGAGGTCATGATTCGCGGAACGTTCGCGAACATCCGTCTGAAGAACCAGCTGCTCGACGACGTGTCGGGTGGCTACACCCGCGACTTCACCCAGGACGGTGGCCCGCAGTCGTTCATCTACGATGCGTCGCAGAACTACCAGAAGGCCGGCATCCCGCTGGTCGTGCTGGGCGGCAAGGAGTACGGCTCCGGAAGCTCCCGTGACTGGGCGGCCAAGGGCACCTCGCTCCTGGGCGTCAAGGCGGTCATCACCGAGTCGTTCGAGCGCATCCACCGCTCCAACCTCATCGGCATGGGCGTCGTTCCGCTGCAGTTCCCGGCAGGCGAGAGCGCCGCGTCGCTCAAGCTCGACGGCACCGAGACGTTCGACATCATCGGCGTCGAGAAGCTGAACGAGGGCACCACCCCGAAGACGATGGCGGTGACCGCGACCAAGGAAGACGGAACCAAGGTCGAGTTCGACGCCGTGGTCCGTATCGATACCCCCGGTGAAGCGGACTACTACCGCAACGGCGGAATCCTGCAGTACGTCCTGCGCAACATGATCAGAGGCTAGTCACACGGCACTGTAGACAAACGCCACGCAGAGCGATGGGCCCGGAACTCGATACGTGTTTCGGGCCCATCGCCGTATCGGTACGGGCCCCTTCATCGGAAAGTAGGAGTTTCACACGTGCCCAAGGTCAGTGAAGACCACCTGGCGGCCCGCCGCAGCGAAATTCTCGACGGTGCGCGTAAATGCTTCGGAGAGTTCGGCTACGAGGGCGCGACCGTGCGACGCCTCGAGGAGGCGACGGGCCTCTCCCGCGGAGCCATCTTCCACCACTTCAAGGACAAGGACGGTCTCTTCCTCGCGTTGGCGCAGGAGGACGCCCGGCGCATGGCAGAAGTCGCTGCGACGCAGGGTCTGGTTCAGGTGATGCGAGACATGCTGGCTCAGCCGGAGCAGTTCGAGTGGCTCGGAACGCGGCTCGAGATCACCCGACGACTACGAACCGACGCCGACTTCCGAACCAGCTGGGCGGAGCGTTCGGCCGAACTGACCGATGCGACGCTCGGCCGACTCGAGCGCCAGAAGACGGCAGGAAAACTACGGGACGACGTGCCGAACGATGTTCTGGCCGACTACCTGGACCTCGTTCTCGACGGTCTGGTCGCCAGAATCGCGTCGGGCAACGGCGGGTCGAACCTGTCGGCCATTCTGGATCTGGTCGAAGAATCGGTGCGCAGGCGCGACCCTGGTCAGGCCAGCTGAATCAGTTCCAGGTAGTCCTGCGACCAGTGGTCCTCGGTGCCGTCGGGAAGGAGGATGACACGTTCTGGTGAGAGCGCCTCGGCGGCACCCGGATCGTGAGTCACCAGAACGACAGCACCCTTGTAACTGCGCAGTGCGTCGAGAACCTGCTCGCGTGAGATCGGATCGAGGTTGTTGGTCGGTTCGTCGAGCAGCAGAACGTTCGCAGCCGAAGACACCAGTCCGGCCAGCGCCAGACGCGTCTTCTCGCCGCCGGACAGCGTTCCTGCGGGCTGTTCGAGCTGGGGTCCGGTGAACATGAAGGCGCCGAGTAGCGATCTGAGCTCCTGCTCGCCGGTGTCGGGTGCCGCATGCCGGATGTTCTCCCACACCGACGCCATGTCGTCGAGGGTGTCGTGCTCCTGGGCGAAGTAACCCACGCGCATGCCGTGGCCGGGTTCGATCTCTCCGGTGTCTGCCTTCTCGGTTCCGGCCAGAATGCGCAGCAGTGTCGTCTTGCCAGCACCGTTGAGCCCGAGCACCACCACGCGGCTCCCCCGGTCGATCGCCAGATCGACGCCGGCGAAGATCTCGAGCGACCCGTACATCTTGGTCAGGTTCTTGGCCATCAACGGTGTCTTGCCGCAGGGAGCAGGCTCAGGGAAGCGAATGTGCGCAACCTTGTCCGATACGCGCTCCGCATCGAGGTTTGCCATCAGCTTGTCTGCGCGCTTCGCCATGTTCTGTGCCGCAACGGCTTTGGTTGCCTTGGCACCCATCTTGGCGGCCTGGACGCGCAGCGCACCCGCCTTCTTCTCCGCGTTCGCGCGTTCGCGACGGCGCCGTTGCTCGTCCGTGGCGCGTGCGTCGAGGTACTTCTTCCAGTTCATGTTGTAGATGTCGGCCTCACCGCGCACGGCATCGAGGAACCACACCCTGTTCACGACATCACCGAGCAGTTCGACATCGTGACTGATCACGATGAGTCCGCCCTCGTGGTTCTGCAGGAAACTGCGCAACCAGGTGATGGAATCGGCGTCGAGGTGGTTGGTGGGCTCGTCGAGCAGCAATGTGGTGTTCGAGCGTCCGCCACTGCCGTCGGATGCGGCGAACAGAATGCGGGCGAGTTCGACGCGTCGGCGCTGACCACCGGACAGGGTTCGCAGCGGTTGACCGAGAATGCGGTCGGCCAAGCCGAGGCTGTTGCAGATGCGAGCCGCTTCGCTTTCGGCTTCGTAGCCGCCGAGGGACGCGAACCGCTCTTCCAGCTCGCCGTACTTACGGACGGCTTTGTCGAGCAATGTCTCGTCGGCAACCTCGGCCATCAGAGCCTGCTGCTTCTCCATACTGTGCAGGAGGGTGTCCAGCCCGCGGGCCGACAGCACCCGGTCCTTGGCCAGCACGTCCAGATCGCCCTCTTTGGGGTCCTGCGGGAGATAACCGAGGTCTCCGGTGCGTACGACCTCACCGGCATACGGTTCGCCCTCGCCCGCCAGGATGCGCAGCGTGGTGGTCTTTCCGGCACCGTTGCGGCCGACCAGCCCGATGCGGTCACCTGCCTGCACGCGGAGCGCGGGCCCCTCGGTGGACAGAAGGGTCCGCACACCGGCACGAACTTCGAGGTCGGTGGCGGTGATCACGCGTGAGCTCCTAGCGATTGCCGAACAAGATGAGTGCTCGTCGACCGACGAGCGAGCAATGAAAGCGCCGTAGGTCGGCACAGCAAACCCCCATTTTAGCTCAGCATTCACGTGCCTCCACCCAGGAACGCAGGTGACCCCGGTAACGTCTGAGCGATGACCGACGTCACCGAAACGGCCACTGCCCGCCCAGCCCTGCCCCTCGACCTCACCGGACGGACCGCACTGGTCACCGGGGGTAGTCGAGGCATCGGCCGCGCGATCGCCGCAGAACTGCTCGCGCGCGGTGCCAACGTGGCCATCACTGCGCGTAAGCGGGAACCGTTGCTGGCCGTCGCGGCGGAACTCGGCGACTCCGTACTCGCGCTGGACGGTAACGCGGGCGACCCGGAACATCGGCGCACCGCAGTGGACCGCACCGTCGAGACCTTCGGTTCGCTGGACATCCTGGTCAACAACACCGGTATCAACCCCGTCTACGGCTCGCTGATGGATGCCGACCTCGTCGGTGTCAGCAAGATCTTCGACACCAACGTCGTCGGCACGCTCGGCTTCGTGCAGAACGCGTTCCATGCGTGGATGGGAGAACACGGCGGTGCGGTCGTCAACATCGCCAGCGTCGCAGGCATCCGCTCCACCGGAGTCATTGCCGCGTACGGCGCATCCAAAGCTGCGTTGATTCGGCTCACCGAGGAGCTGGCATGGCAGCTCGGTCCGAAGATCCGCGTCAACGCGGTGGCGCCGGGCGTGGTGAAGACCAAGTTCGCCGAGGCGTTGTTCGCCGGCGGCGAAGAAGCAGCAGCGGCCGGCTACCCGATGAAGCGACTCGGTACCCCCGAGGACGTGGCATCGCTCGTCGCGTTCCTGGTCTCGGACGCGTCCTCGTGGATCACCGGCGAGACGGTGCGCGTCGACGGTGGCCTGCTCGCCACCGGCGGAATGTGAGCGACCTGTCGGCCGACGTCGCCGTGGTCGGGCTGGGACCGGCGGGTCGCGCGATCGCCCACCGCTGCGCGGCCGCGGGTATGGACGTTCTCGCACTCGATCCGCACCCGTCCAGAACCTGGACGCCGACCTACTCGGCATGGGCGGACGAATTGCCGTCATGGCTCTCGGAGTCCGCAATCGCCTCGACTGCACACAGGCCCGCAGTGTGGACCGATCGGCATCGCGTCATCGACCGGACGTACTGCGTGCTCGACACCCATGCCCTGCAAGCCTCGCTGGCTCTCGACCTCGTACGAGTGCACGCGGGCACCGCAGTCGACGTCACCGGCACCCGCGTCACCACCGTCGACGGGACGGTCGTCACGGCTCGCCACGTCGTCGATGCGCGAGGAACGCTCGACTCGCGTGATCTGGCGCAACAGACCGCATACGGAATCGTCGTCGAGCGGGAACGCGCCGAGCCCATTCTGGAAGGCTCCGACGCCTGGTTCATGGATTGGCGTACCGACAACGGCGTACGACCCGGTGAAGTTCCGAGTTTTCTCTATGCCGTCGCACTCGACGACCACCGCGTTCTGCTCGAAGAAACGTGCCTGGTCGGCAGGCCTGCCCTCCACCTCGATGTACTCCGGACTCGTCTGCACCATCGTCTCGCCCGACGCGATCTCGTGCCGACCGGGACCGAGGACGTCGAGCGGGTGCGCTTTTCGGTCGAACCTCCGCCGCGCTCGCGGCTGCACACCCCACGAAGCGGGCCCGTCTTGTTCGGGTCGCGGTCGAATCTGATGCATCCGGCGACGGGATACAGCGTCGCCGCGTCGTTGGCGTCTGCCGATCACCTGGTCGACGGACTTCGCACCGGCAAGCCGGGGAGCCGACGTGCACTCCACACCTGGACGGTGCAGAAGCTACGCAATCTGGGGCTGCGCACTGCGTTGAGCCTCGAGCCGGAGATGGTGCCGCAGTTCTTCGCCAGCTTCTTCTCGCTGCCGGTCGAACTCCAACGCTCGTACCTGTCCGGTCACGACGACGCCATGGGGACCATGACCGCAATGCTGAGAATGTTCCCTACGCTTCCGGTCTCGGCCAGGCTCGCCATCGCGCGCACCGTCGTCCACGCTCCGAGACGCGGCTGAGTTTCTCGGCAACGGTCGACACACAGGCGCCCGGTCGGCGATCATGAACACATGCGCAGCATTTGGAAAGGCTCGATCGCCTTCGGACTCGTCAACGTTCCGGTGAAGGTCTACTCGGCCACCGAGCAACACGACATCCGGTTTCATCAAGTGCACGCAAAGGACGGCGGACGAATCAAGTACGACCGCATCTGCCAGGAATGCGGAAAATCGGTCCAGTTCGCCGACATCGACAAGGCGTACGACTCGCCCGACGGCGAGCGCGTGATCCTCACCGACGACGACTTCGACAAACTCCCCGCTGCCGAGAAGCACGAGATCCCCGTTCTCGAATTCGTTCCGACCGAGCAGATCGATCCGATCCTCTACGACAAGAGTTACTTCCTGGAGCCCGACTCGTCGTCGCCCAAGGCGTACGTACTGCTGCGAGAGACGCTGGAAGAAACCGAACGCACCGCGCTCGTCCATTTCACGCTGCGACAGAAGACGCGGCTGGCCGCCTTGAGGGTCCGTGACAACGTGCTGGTCATCCAGACTCTGCTGTGGCCGGACGAGGTACGAGCCGCAGAATTCCCGTCGCTCGACGACGCCCCGTCGGCGCGCCCGCAAGAAGTAAAGATGGCGACGTCGCTCGTCGAGAGCATGTCCTCGGAATTCGATCCGACGGAGTACACCGACGACTACCAGATCGAACTGCGCAAACTGATCGACGAGACACTGGCGAACGGTGGCGAGAAGGTCATCCACACCGAGGCCGAATCACAGGACGACGGCGAGGACGCAGAGGTCGTGGATCTGGTCGCCGCCCTCCAGCGCAGCGTCGAGGCCGCGGGAAAGAACGCGAAGTCGGGGTCCGATTCGTCGACATCATCATCGTCGAAATCTTCGTCGTCGAAGACACCGGCCAAGAAGACCACCGCGCGAAAGACGCCGGCAAAGAAGGCTCCGGCCAAGAAGGCCGCAGCGAAGAAGGCTGCCCCGTCCACCGACGAAGCGAAGGGTGCGTGACGGGGCAGCCGGACCGGACCGTCAGACGGTGAAGCCGAGGGCCCGAAGCTGCTCGCGTCCGTCGTCGGTGATCTTGTCCGGTCCCCACGGCGGCATCCAGACCCAGTTGATCTTGAGGTCGGCGGCGAGCCCACTGCGCACGAGCGCACCACGGGCCTGATCCTCGATGACGTCCGTCAACGGGCAGGCCGCCGATGTCAGTGTCATGTCGACGGTGACGATGTCCTCGGCGTCGATCTTGATGTCGTAGACCAAACCGAGATCGACGACATTGATTCCCAGCTCGGGGTCGACGACGTCGCGCATCGCTTCTTCGAGGTCCTCGAGCACCTTGATCTCGTCGGCGGTGAGTTCCACCGGCGTCGTCGTCACAGCCGGTGTGGTCTCTGTTGCGTCGGTCATGATTGCTGTCCTCCGGAAAGTGCCGACTGGGCGGTCTCGCCCGTCGTAGCTGTCGTATCTGCGTCCACTACTTGAACAACCGCATCCTTGAAAGCCATCCAACCCAGCAAGGCGCATTTCACGCGAGCCGGATACTTGGCCACACCGGCGAACGCAATGCCGTCGCCGATGACGTCTTCGTCTCCCTCGACGGTACCTCTGCTGCCGACCATCTCGCTGAACGAATCCACGGTCTTCAGGGCGTCCTGAACTGACAAGCCGACCACCTGATCGGTCAGCACCGACGTGGCGGCTTGGCTGATCGAGCAACCCTGGCCGTCGTACGAGACGTCCGCAACGGTGCCGTTGTCGACGTGAACCCGCAGAGTGACCTCGTCGCCGCAGGTGGGATTGACGTGGTGCACCTCGGCACCGAACGGCTCGCGCAGTCCACGACCGTGCGGATGCTTGTAGTGATCGAGGATCACTTCCTGGTACATCTGTTCCATTCGCATCAGGCGTGTCCCTCCTCACCATTGCGGTCGGTGCCGAAGAACGATTGCGCGCGACGAATCGCGTTTGCGAGCACCTGCACTTCCTCGACCGTGTTGTACAACGCGAAAGACGCCCGCGCGGTCGCTGCCACTCCGAAGCGCCGATGCAGTGGCCACGCGCAATGATGACCGACGCGAATGGCGACGCCTTCGTCGTCGAGAATCTGCCCCAGGTCGTGTGCGTGGATACCGTCGACGACGAACGACACTGCCGAACCTCGATCGACGTTCTCCGTCGGGCCGATGACTCGAACGCCGTCGATCTTTGCGAACTCGGCGAGAGTGGCTGCGACCAAAGTCTTTTCGTGAGCTGCCACGGCGTCGATACCGATGTTGTCGAGGTACCGCACGGCGGCACCGAGCCCGATGACCTGCGACGTCATGGGCACACCGGCCTCGAAGCGTTGCGGCGGAGGCGCGAACGTCGTCTTCTCCATCGTGACCGTCTCGATCATCGATCCGCCGGTGATGAACGGTGGCATCGCATCGAGCAGCGCGGCCTTGCCGTACAACACTCCGACACCCGAGGGTCCCAGCATCTTGTGGCCGGAGAACGCTGCGTAGTCGACGTCGAGGTCGTGGAAATCGACCTTCATGTGGGGCACGGATTGGCACGCGTCGAGAACGACGAGCGCGCCGACAGCTCGGGCGCGACGCACCAACTCCTCGACGGGAGCGACGGCACCGGTCACGTTCGACTGGTGGGTGAACGCGACGACCTTCACCGCGGACGACAATTCCAGCGAGTCGAGGTCGATTCGACCGTCGTCGGTCACCCCGTACCACCGCAGAGTTGCGCCGGTACGGGCCGCAAGCTCTTGCCACGGAACGAGATTGGCGTGGTGTTCGAGTTCGGTGACGACGATCTCGTCACCGGGTCCGAGATGACGATCGAAGCGCTGATCGGCCAACACGTACGTCACGAGGTTGAGCGACTCGGTTGCGTTCTTGGTGAAGACGATCTCGTCGACGTCTGCACCGACGAACGCGGCGATATCCGCCCTGGCTCCCTCGTACGCGTCGGTGGCTTCCTCGGCCAGCTGATGCGCCCCGCGGTGCACCGCCGCGTTACAGGTGGTGAGGAACTCGCGTTCGGCGTCGAGTACCTGCACCGGCCGCTGCGAGGTTGCGCCGGAATCCAGATACACCAACGGCTTTCCGTCGCGGACGGTGCGCGAGAGGATAGGAAAATCGCGGCGAACGGTAGCGACATCGAACGATGTCGCTACCGCCACAGCTGCCGGTGCAGCCATACTCATGCTCCGGTGGTCGCGGCCTGCGTGTAGCCGGCGTAGCCGTTGGCCTCGAGCTCGTCGGCCAGCTCGGCGCCGCCGGACTTGACGATCTCACCGTTGACGAAGACGTGCACGAAGTCGGGCTTGATGTAGCGAAGAATACGGGTGTAGTGCGTGATCAGCAGCACTCCCCCGTCTTCACGCTCCTTGTACTTGTTCACGCCCTCGGACACCACGCGCAAAGCGTCGACGTCGAGGCCGGAATCGGTCTCGTCGAGGATGGCGATCTTCGGCTTGAGCAGTCCCAGCTGCAGGATCTCGTGACGCTTCTTCTCGCCGCCGGAGAAACCCTCGTTGACGTTGCGCTCGAGGAAGTTCGCCTCGATTTCGAGCTCGCTCATGGCGGTTTTGGCTTCCTTGACCCAGTGCCGCAGCTTGGGGGCTTCGCCGCGCACGGCGGTGGCGGCGGTGCGCAGGAAGTTCGACATCGACACTCCGGGCACCTCCACCGGGTACTGCATCGCCAGGAACAGACCTGCGCGGGCGCGCTCGTCGACGCTCATCTCGAGAACGTCTTCACCGTCGAGGGTGATGGTGCCGGAGGTGACGGTGTACTTCGGGTGGCCGGCAATGGCGTACGACAAGGTGGACTTGCCGGAGCCGTTGGGCCCCATGATCGCGTGCGTCTCGCCGGACTTCACGGTCAGGTCGACACCTTTGAGGATGTCGATCGGCTCGGCGGACGAGTCGGTGTTGGCGACGCTGACGTGCAGATCGCGGATTTCGAGTGTGGACATCAAAGTTCCTTTGTGCAGTCGAGAAAGGTTCGGTTGGGCCTACGCGCCGACGACGGCGAGCTCGGTCTCGATGGCAGCATCGAGACGCTCGCGTACGGCGGGGACCGGAATCTTGTCGATGATTTCGTGGAAGAAGCCGCGGACGACCAGTCGGCGGGCCACCTCCTCCGAGATGCCGCGAGCACGCAGGTAGAACAGCTGCTCGTCGTCGAATCGGCCGGTAGCACTGGCGTGCCCTGCTCCGACGATCTCGCCGGTTTCGATTTCCAGGTTCGGTACCGAATCGGCGCGAGCGCCGTCGGTGAGCACGAGATTTCGGTTCAGTTCGTACGTCTCGGTGCCCTCGGCCTCGGCGCGGATGAGAACGTCGCCGATCCATACGGTGTGTGCGTCGACGGTGCCGGGTCCGGTTTCACCCTGGAGCGCGCCCTTGTACATCACGTTCGACTTGCAATGCGGAGCCGAATGGTCGACGAGCAACCGCTGCTCGAGGTGCTGACCGGCGTCGGCGAAGTACACACCGAGCATGTTCGCGTCACCGCCGGGCGCGCTGTAGCGCACGGTCGGGCTGATGCGCACCAAGTCGCCGCCGAGGCTGACGTTGTAGTGGCGCAACACCGAGTCACGACCGAGCAGGGCGTGGTGGGCGGCCACGTGCACCGCGTCCGACTGCCAGTCCTGGATCAGCACGACGTGCAACTGCGAGCTGTCACCCAGCACGAACTCGACGTTCTCGGCGTACGTGCCGCTGCCGCGCTGATCGATCACCACGGTGGCGCGAGCGAACGTGCCGAGGCGAATCTGCACGTGTCCGTAGGCGACGTGGTCGACGCCCGGTCCGTCGATGGTGATCTCGATCGGCTCCGCTACCTCGACCTCGTTGGGAATGCTGACGATCGTGGCCTCGGTGAAGGCCGAATATGCCTGTGCAGCAATCCGATCGGCAGGCACGCCGGCCTTCCCGAGTCGATCGTCGTCGCGTCCCACGGTCTCCACGACCACCTGGTCCGCAGCCCCGACGGTGACCTGAGCGGTCCCGTCGGCGACTGCCGAACCGTCGTGCAGGCCGCGAAGGCGACGCAGCGGCGTGAAGCGCCACATTTCGTCGCGGCCCGACGGCACCTCGAACGCGTTCACGTCGTACGACGTGAATTGAGCGCCCTTGTTGGCGACGAGCTTCGACTTGTCTTCCTTGGCGGAATCGGGGTTCTCGGATGCCGGGTTTTCCGATGCCACGGCACCCATGACTCCGGTGAGGGGGTTGTTCACTTATCCGACCGACCCTTCCATCTGCAACTCGATGAGCCGGTTGAGCTCGAGCGCGTACTCCATCGGCAGTTCGCGAGCAATGGGCTCGACGAATCCGCGGACGACCATGGCCATCGCTTCGTCCTCGGTCATGCCGCGGCTCATCAGGTAGAACAACTGATCGTCGCTGACCTTCGAGACAGTGGCCTCGTGACCCATCGACACGTCGTCCTCACGGATGTCGACGTACGGGTAGGTGTCGGACCGACTGATCGTGTCGACCAGTAGGGCGTCGCACTTGACCGTCGAACGCGAGCCGTGCGCGCCCTTGTTGATCTGGATCAGACCGCGGTAGGACGTCCGTCCACCGCCACGGGCGACGGACTTGCTGACGATGTTCGACGACGTGTGCGGTGCCAGGTGCAGCATCTTGGAACCGGTGTCCTGGTGCTGATCGGGCCCTGCGAACGCGACCGAGAGAACCTCGCCCTTGGCGTATTCGCCGGTCATCCACACAGCCGGGTACTTCATGGTGACCTTGGAGCCGATGTTGCCGTCGACCCACTCCATCGTTGCGCCTGCTTCAGCCTTGGCGCGCTTGGTGACCAGGTTGTAGACGTTGTTCGACCAGTTCTGAATGGTCGTGTACCGGCAACGACCACCCTTCTTGACGATGATCTCGACCACGGCGGAGTGCAGCGAATCGGACTTGTAGATCGGCGCGGTGCAGCCCTCGACGTAGTGCACGTAGGCACCCTCGTCGACGATGATCAGCGTGCGCTCGAACTGGCCCATGTTCTCGGTGTTGATCCGGAAGTAGGCCTGCAGCGGGATGTCGACGTGCACGCCCGGCGGGATGTAGATGAACGATCCACCGGACCACACTGCGGTGTTCAACGCAGAGAACTTGTTGTCGCCCGCGGGGATGACGGTGCCGAAGTACTCGCGGAACAGCTCCGGCTGCTCCTTGAGTGCGGTGTCGGTGTCGAGGAACAACACACCCTGCGCCTCGAGGTCCTCACGGATCGAGTGGTAGACGACCTCGGACTCGTACTGAGCTGCGACACCGGAGACCAGGCGCTGCTTCTCGGCTTCGGGGATGCCGAGCTTGTCGTACGTGTTCTTGATGTCCTCGGGCAGATCGTCCCACGTAGCGGCCTGCTTCTCGCTGGACCGCACGAAGTACTTGATGTTGTCGAAGTCGATGCCGTCCAGGTCGGAACCCCAGTTGGGCATGGGCTTGCGGTCGAAGGTCTTGAGAGCCTTCAGACGGGCTTCGAGCATCCACTCGGGCTCGCTCTTCTTGGCCGAGATGTCACGGACGACAGCCTCGGACAAGCCGCGCTTGGCGCTCGCGCCGGCCACGTCGGAATCGGCCCAGCCGTATCCGTAGGTGCCGAGCGATGCGATGGTCTCGTCCTGAGTCAGCGGCGCGGCGGGTGTCACCTGGTCTGGTGTGACGGTCATGCGGGCTCCTTCCGGAGGCGTGTGCGTTCTCCGACACGGGGCTGCGTGTCGGACGTCATCTTGTGTGAACTATCTGTCGATACGTCGGTACCGGATCGACCGCTCCTCGATCGCGTCGAGGTGAGCGGTACGTGTGTGGTGCAAGCGCAGTTGCCGTTCGCAATGGTGGCAAGACGCTGCACATGCGTGCCGAGGATCTCGGCGAACGCTGCTTGTTCGGCCTCGCACAGCTCGGGAAACTCTGCTGCGACGTGCGACACCGGGCAATGGTGTTGGCAGATCTGCACTCCGTTGCCGACTTGCCGCGTGGTGGCCGAGAATCCCGCCGCACTGAACGCGTCGGCAATTCTTCCCGCCGCCGTTTCCACGGCATGTGCGTCGGAACCGGTCGCGGGTTCGACGTCGGCAACGATGGTGTTGACGCGTTGCCGCGCGAACGTCTCGATGGCGTCGTTGCCACCGATCTTGCGCAGCTGCCGCATGGCGGCTCCGGCCAGATCGTCGTAGGTGTGGCCCAGCCGATTGCGGCCGGCTGCCGTGAGCTGAAAATGCTTGGCCGGTCGCCCGCGTCCACGCTGACGTGCTCCCGCCGGGGTGGTGATCCTGGCCTCGCCTGCATCGATGAGCGCATCGAGGTGGCGCCGGACACCGGCCGCGCTCAATCCCAGGCGAGTGCCGATATCGGACGCGGTGATGGGGCCTTCTTCGAGCAGTAGGGTGACCACTGCGCCCCGCGTCTGCCCCTCGGGGGCCGATGCCGGTCGCACCGACGACGCGCCTGCTCCGGCGGTCGATGGATCGACGCTTTCCGGACGCACGAGCGAGCTCTCGGTTGTTTTCACAACACCAGTGTGACGGAATTGTTTCACCTGGTCCAGCAAGGGTGCCCTATCCCTCAGGTGAATCCGAGCCGGGCGACGAAGGCCGCGGAGTCCGGAGGACCGGGTGAATCGCGCCATGGCACACAGCTACGCTCCCACTGTGCCATCGACCGAGAGTGAGCAGAGTTCCGAGAACTCGCCTTCCGCGACCGGTGCCAGCTCGTCCCCCGATCCCGAGAACCCCGAATCCACGCGCGGCACGCTGCTGCACAGGATGATTCTCACCCCTGCTCGGCGCGTGTTCGGCCTGGAACCGACCCCACCGGGTGCCGGTGTCGCCACGTTGCACGGCGACGAGCCGGAGGCACCCGGTCTCGATCCCGCCGAGACCGTTCAGCTACGCAACATTCGCCGTTTCGGAGCCGCGGGCGCGCTGCTGATGGCGATCGGCGCGCTCGGCGCGGGTGCGCAGCCGGTACTGCAGAACCCGATCGCGGGCGTCCGGTTACTGAGCCTGCCGTCGCGCATGGCCACGTCGGCTCTGACGGTGACCATGACGGGAACCGTCGTCGTGGTCCTCGCGTGGCTACTGCTCGGCAGGTTCGCGTTGGGGCGGACGCGATCGGGCGCGACTCCTCGCCGCCTGTCACGATCGCAGATGGACCGAACTCTGCTGCTGTGGATCCTGCCGCTGAGCGTCGCACCGCCTATGTTCTCGCGCGACGTCTACTCCTACCTGGCCCAGAGCGAGATCACGGCCCGCGGTCTCGACCCCTACGAGATCGGCCCCGTGGATGCACTGGGGGCCGACAACGTCCTGACCCGGACGGTGCCCAACATCTGGCGAGAGACTCCGGCACCCTACGGTCCGCTGTTCCTGTGGATGGGGCGCGGGATCACGTACTTGACCGGCGAGAACATCGTCGCCGGCATTTTCCTGCACCGACTGCTCGCCTTGGCGGGAGTCGCGCTGATCGTCTGGGCGCTGCCGCGTCTCGCACGCCGCTGCGGGGTCGCGTCGGTCACGGCACTGTGGCTCGGTGCCGCGAACCCGCTGTTGCTGTTCCACCTGGTCGCCGGAATTCACAACGAGGCCCTGATGATCGGGCTCATGCTCGCGGGTACCGAATTGGCGCTGCGCGCGATCGAGCGCCCGGGTGCGTTGCGCAGCACCGATATCGCGTTCCTCATCGGTGGAGCGGGTGTGATCGCACTCTCGTCGACGATCAAGATCCCGTCGCTGATAGCGCTGGGGTTCGTCGGAATGGCGCTGTCGAGACGGTGGGGCGGCACTCTGAGATCGGTCGTCTACGCTGCGCTGCTGCTCGGCACGATCGCCGTCGCCGTCCAAGTCGTCGTGAGCCTCGGCAGCGGACTCGGATTCGGATGGATCCACACTCTGGGTACCGCGGGGGTGGTGCGCAGCTGGATGTCGATTCCCACGATTCTCGGCTTGGCCACCGGATTCGTCGGCGTGCTGCTCGGCCTCGGCGATCACACCACCGCTGTGTTGAGTCTCACTCGGCCGATCGCAGCCGTCGTCGCCGGCGTCATCGTCATCCGCATGCTGGTCGCTGTTCTGAGGGGTCGACTGCACTCGGTGGGAGCGCTGGGGGTGGCGCTGGGAGCAGTGGTTCTGCTGTTCCCGGTAGTCCAGCCCTGGTACCTGCTGTGGGCGGTGATCCCGCTGGCAGCATGGGCCACCACTCCGTCCTTCCGGCGTCCCGCCATTGCCTTCTCGTCCTTGGTCAGCGTGATCCTCATGCCGAACGGCAGCGAATACCAGCCGTTCCAGATCGTGCAGGCCGCAGTGATGACCATCCTGACCATCGTCGTGTTGTATCTGCTGACACGGAACCGGCTGCCGTGGCCCACGCGCAGCGGACCACCGGCACCCGAGCGGCACACCGACGAATACGCTGAGTCCTCGTGATCTCCGGGACGTCGAATGCGGCGCAACCTGTCGTGCAGTTGACCGACGTGCGCAAGTCCTACGACGGCACCACCGCCGTCGACGGACTGAGCCTGAGCATCGGTGCGGGTGAAGTTCTCGCGCTGCTCGGCCCGAACGGTGCCGGAAAGACCACCACCGTCGAGATGTGCGAAGGCTTCGTCGTACCCGACAGCGGCACGGTCAGAATCCTCGGCCTCGACCCCATCGCCGAGTCCGCCCAGCTCCGACCCCGCATCGGCGTCATGCTGCAGGGCGGCGGTGCCTACCCGGGGTCCAAGGCGGGCGAAATGCTCGAGCTCGTCGCCTCGTACTCGGCCGACCCTCTCGACACGACGTGGCTGCTCGACTGTCTGGGCCTGACCTCGGCGGTCCGCACACCCTATCGACGGTTGTCCGGTGGCCAGCAGCAGCGACTGGCGTTGGCCTGTGCCATCGTCGGCCGCCCCGAGTTGGTGTTTCTCGACGAACCGACAGCCGGACTCGACGCCCAGGCCCGACTGCTGGTGTGGGAATTGATCGACGCACTTCGACGGGACGGCGTCGGCGTTCTACTGACCACACATCTGATGGACGAGGCCGAGCAGCTGGCGGATCGGTTGACGATCATCGACAACGGTCGCGTCGTCGCCTCCGGATCCCCGTCCGAGCTCACCAAGCAGGGAGCCGAGGGACAGTTGCGCTTCTCCGCTCCCCCCGGTCTCGATCTGTCCCTGCTCGACGCGGCCCTGCCCTCCGGTTACGTACCGTCGGAGACGTCACCGGGGTCGTACGTCGTCACCGGAGTGATCGAACCGCAGATCCTGGTGGTCGTCACCTCCTGGTGCGCACAGCAGAACGTGTTGGCGACGGAGTTGCAGGTCGATCAGCGGCGGCTCGAGGACGTCTTCCTCGAACTGACCGGCAGAGAATTGAGGATGTGACGGTGCGCAGAGAAGCCCGGCTCGCCGACAACCGTTTCGAGACAGGACTGTTCGCGCCGCGCCCACAGCCGGCGTCGGCCGCTCGGATGCTGTTCGCGCAGTCGCGTCTCGAGCTGAAGTTGTTGCTGCGCAACGGTGAGCAGCTGCTGCTGACGATGTTCATTCCGATCACGCTGTTGATCGGACTCACCCTGCTGCCGTTCGGTGAGCTCGGCGACGACCGCGTCGCGCGGGTCGTGCCGGCTGTGATGATGGTGGCCATCATGTCGACGGCATTCACCGGACAGGCGATTGCCGTCGGGTTCGATCGTCGCTACGGCGCCCTCAAGAGACTCGGTGCCACGCCACTCCCACGGTGGGGAATCATCGGCGGCAAGTCGGTAGCCGTCGTGATCGTGGTGATCATGCAGTCGGTTCTGCTGGGCTCGATCGGCGTCGCCCTCGGCTGGCGACCGAGTGCGGCAGGCCTGCTGCTCGGGGCGGTCGTCATCGCTTTGGGAACGGTGACGTTCGCCTCGATGGGGTTGCTGCTCGGCGGCACCCTGCGGGCGGAGATCGTGTTGGCATTGGCCAACGTCGCCTGGTTCGTGATGCTCGGGATCGGCAGCGCGGTGTTCGTCGACGACCAGATTCCGCAGGGCCTGCAGAACGTCGCACGGATAGTCCCGTCCGGCGCACTCGGCGAGGCGCTCAACCGCGGTGTGGCCTCGTCGTTCGACCTCTTCGGGGTCGCCGTGCTGCTCGTCTGGGCTGCGGTCTGCGGCACTCTCGCGGTCCGAACCTTCAAATTCACCTGAGCGAGGCTTTCCGCCGGTCGCTCTACCCAACGACGCTGTGTAGTTGATCGGCGTTTACCATCGTGGAGTGCCCTACCTCCTACGGAAGCTCTACGGCGTGTTCCTGCGCCTCGTGGCCTATCTGCCCCTGCCCTCGCTGCGGGTACAGCGGGTGCTGGCATTCATCGCCATCCTCACCCAGGGCGGCATAGCCGTCACCGGTGCGGTGGTTCGAGTGACCGGCTCCGGGCTCGGGTGCCCCACCTGGCCACAGTGCTTCCCCGGAAGCTTCACGCCGGTCGGAGTATCCGAGGTTCCGGTGCTGCATCAGGCCGTCGAGTTCGGTAATCGACTGCTCACCTTCGTGGTGGTCATCGCCGCTGCGGCCGTCGTTCTCGCTGTCACTCGCGCGGCCCGGCGGCGCGAGGTGTTGCTCTTCGCGTGGTTCATGCCGCTGGGAACCGTCGTGCAGGCCGTCATCGGTGGCTTCACCGTGTTGACCGGCCTGCTGTGGTGGACAGTGGCCATTCACCTCGTGGTGTCGATGGCAATGGTCTGGCTGGCTACCCTGCTGTTCGTCAAGGTGGGTGAAACCGACGCCGCGCCGAAGTCGTTGCCCACCGTCCCCGCCGCGCTACGCGGGCTCACTGCTCTGTCCGGCGTCGCGCTGACCGGCGTACTGATCGCCGGGACGATGGTGACCGGTGCCGGCCCGCACGCCGGCGACAAGAGCATCGACGAGCCGGTACCGCGCCTGGGCATCGAGATCGTCACGCTGGTGCACGCCCACTCGCAATTCCTGGTCGGGTATCTCGCGCTGCTCGTCGGGCTCGGTTTCGCCCTGTACGCGGTCGGAGCGCCGACTGCCGTCAAGCAGCGGCTGCACGTTCTGGTGGCGATCGTGCTGGCCCAGTCCCTGATCGGCCTGGTGCAGTACTTCACGGGCGTTCCCGCAGTACTCGTCGCGTTCCACGTTGCCGGTGCCGGTGCCTGCACGGCTGCCACGGCTGCGCTGTGGGCATCGTGCAGAACACGCGGTCCTGCGGTTGCCGATCGGGAAGCCGACGTGGACAGGGTCGCCGCAGCGTCCTGAGGCCCGGCAGTCTTCGGGTGTCGGCTCCTCAGCCGGCTCGACACGCGGGTGTCCGAGCACAGCAGTTTCGAATCACAGCGGAGGGGCAGCCGACCTCCCCCTCAGATGGCCGACTGCCCCTTCACTGACTTCGACGCATCGGACCGCGAGACGGTTCCCGTCGAGTCGAAAAAACTTTGCGGCTCTCGTCCTACCCGACGATGGCCTGGTTGCGGGCCTTGGGGAACTTCTTCTGCCGAGCGACCCAGCCGGCCATCTTCTCGTAATGGCCCGGTGCCGGATTGACCGAACTGACCAGTTCGCGGTCCCACTCCGCCTCGGTCAGTTCGTCGAACCTGGCGACGATCGCGTGTGCGACCGCTGTGGACGGAACCACCTGATCTCCGAGCACTCCGTCTGCGCCGACCAGTGTGAGCCGGGTTCCGGCCCGACCGATGGGTTGGATCACCACACTTGCCGAGTTGCCGTGATCGGCGAGGAAAGCCTTCACAGCCGCGAGAGTTCCCTTCGGAACCTCGTTGGACGTGTCCTTCTCGTTGCCCGCACTGTCGATTTCGGTAGCCATGCAGACACGATACCGAGGTCGTCCACCGTGGCGGCATCGGCCCGCCGAATCGCTACTGATCGGTAACTTGTCGCACCGGTCGTGGAAGCGTGCCTCCGCCCTCGAACTCACATCGCTCCCGTGTAGAACAGGGATATGCGTGCCATTCGAGTAGACAACACCGGCGGACCCGAGATCATGGTCGTCGTGGACGTGCCCATTCCCGAGCCCGGACCGGGGCAGGTTCTCGTGCGCGTCGACGCCATCGGGATCAACTACATCGACACCTACTTCCGCCGCGGCCTGTATCCACGGTCCCTGCCCTACATCCCCGGCGACGAGGGTTCCGGAGTTGTCCACGAGGCCGGTCCTGACGTCACCGCGTTCGCTCCTGGGGACCGTATCGCCTGGGCGGCCGCGCCGGGTAGCTATGCCGAGTTCGTCGTCGTGGACGCCTCGTCCGCCATATCCGTTCCCGACGGCGTTCCGGCCGATCAGGCGGCGTCGGCGCTGCTCCAGGGCATGACTGCGCATTACCTGATCGAGTCCACCTACCCGGCGCGCAGCGGCGACACGGTCCTCGTGCACGCGGGTGCGGGAGGCGTCGGACTACTGCTGACCCAGATGGCGGTCGGAAAGGGCGTACGGGTCATCACGACGGTGTCCACCGATGCCAAAGCAGAGCGGTCGACCCAGGCCGGTGCCGCCCACGTACTGCGGTACGACGACGACGTTGCGGCCCAGGTCCGCGAACTCACCGGCGGCGAGGGCGTCCATGCCGTCTACGACGGTGTCGGAGCCGACACGTTCGAGGCCAGTCTGGCGTCGCTGCGCATCAGAGGCACGCTGGCCCTGTTCGGTGCTGCGAGCGGACCGGTACCGCCGTTCGACCCACAACGGCTCAACGGGGCCGGATCGGTGTTTCTGACCAGGCCCACGCTGGCGCATCACATACGGGACCGAGCCGAGCTCGAATGGCGTGCGGGCGATGTGTTCGAGGCGTTGTCGAGCGGCGCTCTGACGGTCGAGGTCGGCGCTCGCTACGCGCTCGAAGATGTCGCGCAGGCACATATGGACCTGGAAGGACGTAAGACGACCGGTTCGATCGTTCTCGTCCCCTGATCGGGTGCAGATGTGAGGAGGCGCTCGCTCAGGAGACCAGCTGGGCGAGCGTCTGCCAGCCGAGGACAGAGTCGACGGCGAGGCCGCAGAACACCAGCGCCAGGTATTCGTTGGACAGGATGAACAGCTTGAGAGGCTTGACCGGTGTTCCAGCCCGCACGCCCGCGTACAGGCGATGCGCCACGACGAGGAACCAGATTCCCGATGCCACCGCGATCACCGCGTAGACGACGCCGGAGCCCGGGGCCAGTGCCAACGTCGCAGCAACCGTGGCCCACGCGTAGAGCACGATGTGCTTGGTCACCTTGGTCTCCGACGCGACGGCAGGAAGCATCGGGACGTTGGCCGCCTGGTAGTCCTCCTTGTAGCGAAGCATCAAGGCCCACGTGTGCGGCGGTGTCCACAGGAAGATGACGAGGAACATCACCAGCGCCTGCCAGCCGATCGTGCCGGTGACGGCGGACCAGCCGATCATGACCGGCATACAGCCGGCGGCACCGCCCCACACCACGTTCTGCGAAGTTCGGCGCTTGAGCACCAGGGTGTAGACGAAGATGTAGAAGCAGATCGTGACGACGGCCAGCACGCCGCTGAGGAGGTTGGTCGTCGCCCAGAGCCAGAAGAACGAGAACACCCCGAGGACCAAACCGAACACCAGTGCGTGCGACACAGGCATCGCGCCGCGGGCCAACGGCCGCTTCTCGGTGCGCTTCATCACCTTGTCGATGTCTGCGTCGACCACCATGTTCAAGGTGTTCGCGCTCGCCGCGGCCAGCATTCCACCGAACAGTGTGGTGAGAATCAGCCACGGGTCCACGTGACCGCGATCTGCCAGCAGCATCGCGGGAATGGTCGTGACGAGAAGTAGTTCGATGACCCGAGGCTTCGTCAGCGCGACATAGGCCAGGAAGAGAGCCCACGCTCTGCGCGGCGCCGACGCCGGCGCGGCGTGTTCGGTGTCGCCCTGGTCGTCTGCTCCGAATCCGGGGCCGCCGGCGAAACCGTGTCCGCCCGGCTGCTGCCCAATTCGCACTGCGTCTCCTCGCACGACTGTCGTTCTCTGGCGCTCGGCCACTTGCCACGCGCCGTCGGGCACGCGGGTTCGTTCCTGGCGGCCGACCGATCCTGGGAGAACCCTCACGAGGACCTCGGCCACCGACGCGCACGCGGATGGTCCCGGTTCGGAAATTGCCCCCGGGAGCCGTCGAGCATGCGCCTACTACAGACGATGGTAGACGGCGGGGTTTGCACGTCCAATTCGCAGGGCACCCAAACCGAAGAACGATGCGGCGACGCCACACACGTTCGTGCTCCGACGGGGGAAGGCACGACAGTAGCGTCGGTCGGAACTAGGCTGGTGGGGGACGTCCTTCGGCATCGACTACGTTCGCGCCTCACGCAGGCGCTGTGCAGTTACCGCCGAGCGACGAATCCTCGGAGCCACAACTCGAACGAATGTCAGGAGATTTCTGCTCGTGTCGATCACAGACGATATTGACGTCCTCACCACGGCGCACCACCCCAGCGACTGGACGGACCTGGACACCCGGGCGGTCGACACCGTTCGTGTCCTGGCAGCGGACGCAGTGCAGAAGGTCGGCAACGGCCACCCCGGAACCGCGATGAGCTTGGCTCCCCTCGCGTACACCCTCTTCCAGCGCACCATGCGCCACGACCCCACCGACACCCATTGGATCGGCCGCGACCGTTTCGTGCTGTCGTGCGGTCACTCGAGCCTGACCCTGTACCTGCAGCTCTACTTGGGCGGTTTCGGTCTCGAGCTCGCCGACATCGAAGCACTGCGGACCTACAAGTCCAAGACCCCGGGGCACCCCGAGTTCCGCCACACCGACGGCGTCGAGATCACCACCGGCCCTCTCGGTCAGGGACTGGCATCCGCTGTGGGAATGGCAATGGCATCGCGCCGTGAACGCGGACTGTTCGATCCCGAACCTGCGCTCGGCGAGAGCCCGTTCGATCACTTCATCTACGTGATCGCCTCCGACGGCGACATCGAAGAAGGCGTCACGTCCGAGGCGTCGTCGCTCGCAGGCACCCAGCAGCTCGGCAACCTGATCCTGTTCTACGACGACAACAAGATCTCGATCGAGCACTCGACCGACATCGCCCTGTCCGAGAACACCGCCGCTCGGTACGAGGCCTACGGGTGGCACGTACAGGTCGTCGAGGGCGGCGAGAACGTCACCGCGATCGAGGAGGCCATCGAGGCCGCCAAGGCCGTCACCGACAAGCCGTCGATCATCGTGCTGCGGACCATCATCGGGTTCCCGGCTCCGACGATGATGAACACCGGTGCCGTCCACGGTGCCGCGCTGGGCGACGACGAGGTCGCGAAGGTCAAGCAGGCCCTGGACTTCGACCCGGCCAAGACGTTCGAGGTCAGCGACGAGGTCATCGGCCACACTCGCAAGCTCCAGGAACGCGGCCGCGCCGCACACACCGAGTGGATGACGCAGTTCGAGGCCTGGGCAGCCCGTGAGCCCGAGCGCAAGCAGTTGCTCGACCGTCTTCAGCAGGGCACGCTGCCCGAGAACTGGACCGACGTGCTGCCCACGTGGGAGCCCGGCAGCAAGGCCGTCGCCACGCGTGCGGCGTCGGGCGAGGTCCTCAACGCCGTCGGACCCGTTCTTCCGGAACTGTGGGGCGGCTCGGCCGACCTCGCAGGCAGCAACAACACCACGATCAAGGGTGCGAAGTCCTTCGGCCCCACGTCGATCTCCACCGACGACTGGGACGCCGAGCCCTACGGCCGCACGCTTCACTTCGGTATCCGCGAGCACGCCATGGGTGCGATCCTGTCTGGCATCGTCATGCACGGTCCGACCCGCGCGTACGGCGGAACGTTCATGCAGTTCAGCGACTACATGCGGCCGTCGGTTCGCCTGGCGTCGCTGATGGACATCGATCCCATCTACGTATGGACCCACGACTCCATCGGCCTCGGCGAGGACGGCCCGACGCACCAGCCGGTCGAGCACCTCGCGGCCCTGCGTGCGATTCCCAACCTGTCTGTCGTACGCCCCGGTGACGCCAACGAGACGGCCTACGCCTGGCAGTCGGTGCTCGCCAGGTCGAGCAGCAGCGGGCCCGTCGGCCTGGCGCTGACGCGTCAGGGCATCCCGATCCTGGAAGGCACCAGCTTCGAGGGCGTCTCGAAGGGTGGCTACATCCTCTCCGAGTCCTCCAAGGCCGCTCCCGACGTCGTCCTGATCGGCACCGGTTCCGAACTGCAGTACGCAGTGGAGGCCCAGAAGCTGCTCGAGGCGCAGGGCATCGCGGCACGCGTGGTGTCGATGCCGTGTGTCGAGTGGTTCGAGAGCCAGGACCAGAACTACCGCGACCAGGTCATTCCGCCCACCGTCAAGGCGCGGGTGTCCATCGAGGCCGGCATCGCGATGCCGTGGTGGAAGATCGTCGGCGGTTTCGGCGAGATCATCTCGCTCGAGCACTACGGCGAATCTGCCGATGCGGCAACACTTTTCCGCGAGTTCGGCTTCACGGCCGACGCCGTCGTCGCGGCCGCGCAGCGCTCCATCACCAACGTGAAGGGATAACTCATGACCCAGAACAAAAACCTTGCCGAGCTGTCCGCCGCCGGAATTTCGGTCTGGCTGGACGACCTGTCCCGCGACCGCATTCGGTCGGGCAACCTCAAGGACCTGATCGACACCAAGAGCGTCGTCGGCGTGACGACCAACCCGTCGATCTTCCAGGCCGCATTGAGCAAGGGCGATGCTTACGACGAGCAGGTCACCAAGCTCGCCGGCGAAGGTGCCGATGTCGAGACCACGATTCGCACCGTCACCACCGACGACGTCCGTGAGGCGTGCGACATCCTCGTGCCGCAGTACGAGGCCAGCGCGGGCGTCGACGGACGCGTGTCGATCGAGGTCGACCCCCGCATGGCGCACGACGCGGACAAGACGTACGAGCAGGCCGTCGAACTCTGGAAGATCGTCGACCGTCCGAATCTCCTCATCAAGATTCCGGCAACCGAAGAAGGCATCCCCGCCATTGCCAAGGTGGTCGGTGAGGGCATCAGCGTCAACGTGACCCTGATCTTCTCCGTCGAGCGCTACGAGCTGGTCATGAACGCGTACCTCGAGGGTCTCGAGGCCGCCCGCGCCGCCGGTCATGACCTCGACAAGATCCATTCCGTGGCGTCGTTCTTCGTGTCCCGCGTGGACAGCGAGATCGACTCGCGGCTGGACGCCATCGGCACCCCCGATGCCGAGGCCCTCAAGGGCAAGGCCGCGCTGGCCAATGCGCGCCTTGCGTACGTGGCCTACCAGCAGGTGTTCGAGGTGGCTCCCCGGTTCCGCGAACTCGCGGGCAACGGTGCGCGCCCGCAGCGGCCGCTGTGGGCCTCGACGGGCGTCAAGTCCGACGCCTACCCGGACACCATGTACGTCACCGAGCTCGTCTCTCCGAACACCGTGAACACGATGCCGGAGAAGACCATGGACGCGGTCGCAGACCACGGCGAGATCGTCGGCGACACGGTCTCGGGTAAGGGACCGGAGTCGCAGGAGATCTTCGACCGCATCTCCGCCCTGGGAATCGACCTCACCGACGTCTTCCTGACGTTGGAGAACGAGGGCGTCCAGAAGTTCGAGGCTGCGTGGAACGAGCTGCTCGAAGCTACCGAGGAGCAGCTCCGCCAAGCAGGTCAGAAGAGCTGACCTGTGCCCACCGCAGACACAGAAAACCTGAATTCCGCGGATTGGCGCAATCCACTTCGCGACGCGCGAGACAAGCGGCTCCCCCGCATCGCCGGGCCGTGCAGCATGGTCATCTTCGGGGTGACCGGTGACCTCGCGCGTAAGAAGCTCATGCCTGCGGTGTACGACCTGGCGAACCGGGGGCTCCTACCCCCCGGTTTCGCCCTGGTCGGCTTCGCTCGCCGTGAGTGGCAGAACCAGGATTTCGAGAAGATCGTGCACGACTCCGTGCGCGATCATGCTCGAACTCCGTTCAGCGAAGAGGTGTGGAACACCCTTGCCGAGGGCTTCCGGTTCGTTCAGGGTTCGTTCGACGACGATGCCGCGTTCGACGAGTTGTCGCGGACTCTCACCGAACTCGACACCACCCGCGGCACCGGCGGCAACCATGCCTTCTACCTCTCGATCCCACCCGGCGCGTTCCCTGTTGTACTGCAACAACTATCACGTTCCGGACTGGCCCAGGCGCAGGACGGCAACTGGCGACGCGTCGTCATCGAGAAGCCGTTCGGTCACGATTTGCAGAGCGCCAAGGAGCTCAACGCGATCGTGAACCGAGTGTTCCCCGAGGACACCGTCTTTCGGATCGATCACTACCTGGGCAAGGAGACGGTGCAGAACATTCTCGCGCTGCGCTTCGCCAACCAGTTGTTCGATCCGATCTGGAACGCGCACTATGTGGACCACGTGCAGATCACGATGGCCGAGGACATCGGATTGGGTGGCCGCGCAGGCTATTACGACGGGATCGGGGCAGCGCGCGACGTCATTCAGAACCATCTCCTCCAGTTGCTCGCCATCACTGCGATGGAGGAGCCGGTGAGTTTCAACCCCACCGAGTTGCAGTCCGAGAAGATCAAGGTGCTCTCGGCGACCAAGCTCGCCGAGCCGCTCGATCGCACGTCCGCCCGCGGGCAGTACTCCGCCGGGTGGCAGGGCAGCCAGAAAGTGAAGGGGCTCAAGGAGGAAGAGGGGTTCGACTCCGAGTCGAACACCGAAACCTACGCCGCCATCACCCTCGAGGTCGACACTCGGCGCTGGGGTGGAGTCCCGTTCTATCTGCGAACCGGAAAAGCGTTGGGCCGCAGAGTCACCGAGATCGCAATGGTGTTCAAGCGTGCCCCCCATCTGCCGTTCGACGCCACCATGACCGAGGAACTCGGTCAGAACGCACTGGTCATTCGAGTCCAGCCGGACGAGGGCGTCACGATGCGCTTCGGTTCCAAAGTTCCCGGGTCCAGCATGCAGGTGCGCGACGTCAGCATGGACTTCAGCTACGGCCAGGCGTTCACCGAGTCATCTCCCGAGGCGTACGAGCGACTGATACTCGACGTACTCCTGGGTGAGCCCTCACTGTTCCCGGTCAACGCCGAAGTGGAACTGTCGTGGAAGATTCTCGACCCGATTCTCGAGTACTGGGCCTCGGGCGGCACCGCCGAACCGTACGAGGCCGGCACCTGGGGTCCGTCCTCGGGTGACGAGATGATGCACCGCACCGGACGCGAATGGAGAAGGCCGTGATTGTCGACATTCCCGCCACCACGACGGCCGAGGTCGGCAAGAAGCTCGTCGAGGTTCGTGAAGCAGGTGGCGCGGTCACCATCGGCCGCGTGCTGACCTTGATCGTCGCGAGCCGTGATGCGAGCAAGGCCGAACGGGCGATCGATGCCGCGAACGAGGCGAGCCGGGAACATCCGTGTCGCGTCATCGTCCTCATCCACGGTGATCGGTCCGCCGAGTCGAGTCTTGACGCCCAGATCCGCGTCGGCGGAGACGCCGGCGCGTCCGAGGTCGTCGTACTACGACTGAACGGCGAGCTCGCCGATCACGAACACAGCGTCGTCATTCCCTTCCTGCTGCCCGATACGCCGATCGTCGCGTGGTGGCCGGACGAGGCACCGACGGTACCGGCGAAGGATCCACTGGGCCGGTTGGCGATCAGGCGGATCACCGATGCCACCAATTCGTCGGATACCACCGCAGCGATCAAGGGACGGCTGAGCAGCTACACCGAGGGTGATACGGATCTGTCGTGGAGCCGAATCACTTACTGGCGCGGCCTGCTGGCGACTGCCCTCGATCAGGCACCGTTCGAGGCCGTCACCTCGGCCACCGTGTCGGGACTGGCAGAGGAGCCGGCACTCGACATTCTGGCCGGCTGGTTGGCGGCGAAGCTCGACGTGCCGGTCTACCGGCGAGCCGGCGAGCTCAAGGTCGAGCTGAACAGGGAGAACAGCAGTATTTCGCTGACCCGTCCGCAGACCGGAAAAACCGCCACACTGCGGCGTACCGGTCAGCCCGACGCTCAGGTTGCTCTGGCACGTCGCAACACCCGCGAGT
Organism: Rhodococcus sp. NPDC077669; assembly: GCF_040686915.1. NCBI lineage: Bacteria > Bacillati > Actinomycetota > Actinomycetes > Mycobacteriales > Nocardiaceae > Rhodococcus > Rhodococcus sp. NPDC077669. The sequence continues at coordinate 288,344 of NZ_JBFBMD010000004.1, forward strand.
GCCTGGCCGAGGAACTGCGGCGGCTCGACACGGACGAAATCTACGAACTCGCCCTCCACGGTCTGTCGAAAGTGAGCTATGAGTAATCAGTCGGTCCTCCGATACCTCGACGCACAAGGGCTGGTCGATGCCGCCCGCACTCGCTTCGTCGACGTTGTCGTCGCGGCGCAGGCCGAGCGCGGTGTCGCGTCGGTGGTGTTGACCGGAGGCGGGACGGGAATCGCCCTCCTCGAGGCACTGCGCGCGGATTCCGGTGCCATCGACTGGTCACGGGTGGACATCTACTTCGGTGACGAGCGTTTTCTCCCCTCGGGAGATCCCGAGCGCAACGAGGTCCAGGCATCGGACGCGCTGCTGAAGCACGTGGACGTGCACCCGGATCGACTGTTCACGATGGCGACGTCGGACGGTGCCTACGGCTCCGACCCGGAAACGGCTGCGGCGGCGTACGCACAGACGCTGCACTCACGGGCCGCCGACGGTCAATGCCCCGACTTCGACATCCACCTGTTGGGCATGGGCGGCGAGGGCCACATCAACTCGCTCTTCCCGCACACCGACGCGGTGCGCGAGCAGCATCGCTTCGTCGTGGCCGTCGAGGACTCCCCCAAGCCGCCACCGGTTCGCATCACACTCACCCTGCCCGCCGTCCGGAGGGCGAAGCACGTGTGGTTGCTGGTGTCCGGTGCAGCGAAGGCCGAGGCCGTTGCCGCCGCCGTCGGTGGAGCAGCGTCCGACGACTGGCCGTCGGCCGGTGCCATCGGCGCGGAATCGACGGTCTGGTTCGTCGACGAGGCCGCGGCCTCACAGCTGGACCGGTGATCGGCTCGAGCCACAGCTGACAGCAGACGTACAGCGGCGTCGATTCAGGAGATTCACTCCCCTGAATCGACGCCGTGGTCGTTCGAACCTACGCCGTTCGAACCGCTGGCGTCCCCGCCACCGGTGGACTCGCCGACGCCACCGACCCCGTCTCGGAAGTCCGCATACCGCGATCGAGCGATCACCCGATACGCCGTCCCGTCCCGCCACGCGTCGAGAGTGTTTCTGCACGTCCTCATACCCGGTTGGACGCAGACTGTCGGCCACCGGTTCCGCGGCAGCGCAGCGAGACATACGGTGCTAGCCGCTGTTGCGTAGTGCCGTGGCCAGGCCGTTCATCGTCAGCAGGATTCCTCGTTTGACCCGTTCGTCGTCGTCGCCGTTGCGGTATCGACGCAACATCTCGACCTGCATCTGGTTGAGAGGTTCCAGGTACGGGAACCGGTTGTGTACCGATCGCTCCAGCGCCGGGTTGTCCTCCAGCAATCGACTGTGACCGGTGATCTTCAGATACATCCGCACGGTGGTGGCGTGTTCGGCCTCGATCATGCCGAAGATGCGTGCGCGGAGGTCTGCGTCGGGAACGAGTTCCGCATACCGAGCGGCGATACCCAGATCGGACTTGGCCATGACCTGCGCCAGGTTGGACAGCACAGTGCGGAAGAACGGCCACTTCCGATACAGATCCGCGAGTACCTCCAGCTTGGAGTCGTCGTCACCGACCCACTCCTCGAACGCCGATCCGGTGCCGTACCAGCCGGGCAGCATGACGCGGCACTGACTCCACGACATCACCCATGGGATAGCACGCAGGTCGTACACGGAATTCGTCGGCTTACGCGACGCCGGACGCGACCCGATGTTCAGCTCGCCGACCTCGGCAACGGGCGTGGACGTGCGGAAGTACTCGACGAACCCGGGCTCCTCGTGCACCAGCCGGCCGTACGCTGCCCGAGCCTTGGCCGCGAGATCGTCCAGAACGTCGTAGGCGGCCTCGGCACCGTCACCCAATCCTTCGAGGTCGAGCAGCGTCGATTCGAGGGTGCCCGCGACCAACGATTCGAGGTTGCGCCGCGCCATCGACGGTTCGGCGTACTTCGCTGCAATGATCTCGCCCTGCTCGGTGAGACGAAGCGATCCCTGCACCACGCCGGGCGGTTGCGCCAGAATCGCGTCGTAACTGGGGCCGCCGCCGCGCCCGACGGTGCCACCGCGACCGTGGAAGAGTCGCAACCGAATTCCTGTCTTACGGGACGCTTCGAGCAGGTCGAGTTCGGCCCGGTACAGCGCCCAGTTGGCCGCGAGATAGCCACCGTCCTTGTTCGAGTCCGAGTACCCGAGCATGACCTCCTGGTTCATGCCTCGACCGGCCACGAGAGCACGGTAAATCGGAACGTCGAGAGTGGCGAGCAGTGTCGCAGCACCCTGCTGCAGGTCCTCGATGGTCTCGAAGAGCGGCACGACACCCACCGTCGACGTGGGTGCCGAACCATCGACGCCGGGATCGAAGATCCCCGCCTCCTTGAGCAGCAGGGCCGCCTCGAGCATGTCACTGACGGACTGACACATGCTGATGATGTAGTTCTGAACGGTGTCCGGGCCCAGGTGGTCGATGGCCTCCTTGGCCGCCCTGACGATGCCCAGTTCCTTCGCAGCGAGGTCGCTGAGTTGCGCGGTGGGCCCGATCAAGGGACGCCGAGTGGCGAGTTCGTGCGAGAGCACCGAGACGCGCTCGTCCTCACCGAGCGACCGATAGTCCTGATGAACCCCGGCCCAGGCCAACAGCTCCGCGACCACTTCCTCGTGGGTCTCGGAGTTCTGCCGCATGTCCAACGCCTGGAGATGAAATCCGAACGTCTCGACCGATTGCCGCAGTCGAAGCAGCCGATCGTCGGCGATCAGACCGTCTCCGTCGGCCCGGAGCGCGCGGTCCAGAGTGTCGAGATCGTCGAGGACTTTCTGCGGGCTCGCATACGGGTTGGCACCGAGATCGATTCCGGACACCGGAACCGCGTCGAGCACCGCCCGTGCCGTTGCTGTCAGCCGGGCACGGATACCGACAACGGCAACACGGTACGGTTCGTCGGCCCGGCGGTCGTCCGGTTCCGCAGACGCCTCGGCCAGAGCCTCCAGTTCCTCGGTGACCGCGACGAGCCGCGCGGACATCGACAACTCTTTCTCCAACGCAACCAGTTCGTCGAGGTAGTGCTCGAACGCCACGTAACCGGCCTGATGAGTGGCCGTGTGCACCACCTCGCCGGTGACGTTCGGGTTACCGTCGCGGTCTCCTCCGATCCACGACCCCGGCCGAAGTATCGGCCGCGGCAGCAGGTCGTCCTCCGGCCATCGCGCTCGCAGCGCCGCGCGGACATCGGCATTGAGGGCGGGCATGACATCGAACAGCGAGGACTCGAAGTATCGGAGACCCACTTCGATCTCGTCTTGGATGCGCAATCGCGACAGCCGAATCAGGGCGGTTTCCCACAGCGTCAGCACCTGCCGGCGAATCTGCACGTCGATCACGGCCAATTCCTTGGCGGCTCCGGCGGCTTTGCCCTCCGGGGCAGCCGACGCGACCTCGCGCCGACGCATCAGTGCGGTGATCTTCGATTGGACGTCGAACACCGTTCGACGACGCGTTTCGGTGGGGTGCGCGGTGATGACCGGGGCCACCAACGCGTCGGTCAGCGCGGCGGCAACCTGCTCGCGCGACGGAGCGGCGGCGTCGATCTTCGACCACGTTGCGTCCAGGCTGCTGTCCTGCGGCGGGTCTCCGTTGTCCAGATGAATGGCTCTCCGGCGCTCACGGTGAAGATCCTCGGCCAGGTTCGCCAGCAACGAAAAGTGGCTGAACGCGCGGATCAACGGAACAGCTTGCGCCACTTCGACATCGGTGTACCGGCCGACAGAGTCGTCGCGTTCGATCTCCGAGCGGCGCACCGCGAAGGATTCCACTCGCGCGGACTCGATGAGCTCGAAGACCTCGTCGCCCTCGTGTACCCGAATGATCTCACCGAGGATGCCACCGAGATAGCGGATGTCCTCCCGCAGTGGCTCGGTCAACTCTCGCCCGCGAGCTGTCGGTGTGACGAATGCCGGGGAACCGACTGACTCGTAAGAGGATTCGCTCATCCCCCCAGTATCGTCGCTCGGCCGTCAACTCGCACTCGGAGCCGGGACGGATCAGGTGTACTTGATCTCGAGACCGATCCCGAGGATCGCGATGAGCCAGATGAGGCCGGTGAAGACAGTGAGGCGGTCGAGGTTCTTCTCGACGACCGTGGAGCCGGACAGGCTGGACTGCACGCCGCCACCGAACAAGCTGGACAGACCGCCACCCTTGCCGCGATGCAGCAGGATCAGCAAGATCAGCGCCAGGCTGGTGATGACCAGCAGAATATCCAGAAACAGATCCATGTCCACCTCAAACTCGATTCGATGCCCTCAGCAGCCTACCTGGCCCCACGAACGACTTCAGACACCCCGCCGAAGCGAGGTGTCCGAAACCAGTTCTGCGCAGCGGTGACGATGGCCGATCAGGGCAACGGTCCGCCTGCGGCAATCGCCGACAATGTGGCGAACTCGTCCGCCTTGAGCGAAGCGCCACCGACCAGCGCGCCGTCGACGTCGGGCTGACCGACGATCTCGCCGACGTTCTTGGCGTTGACCGAACCGCCGTACAGCACGCGGACGCCCGCGGCGACCTCGGCCGACGCCAATTCCTTCAATTCCTCCCGAATGGCACCGCACACTTCCTGAGCGTCCGACGCCGAGGCCACGCGTCCCGTGCCGATGGCCCATACCGGCTCGTAGGCGATGACGACCTTGGCGATGTCGTCGGCCGAGAGGCCGTCGAGCGAACCGCGGAGCTGAGCCACGTTGTAGGCCACGTGCTCACCGGCCTCACGAATGTTCAGACCCTCGCCGATGCACACGATCGGTGTGAGCCCGTTCTTCAAGGCAGCCTTCGTCTTCGCCAGCACGACGGCGTCGTCCTCGCTGTGCAACGTGCGTCGCTCGGAGTGGCCGACCACGACGAAAGTGCATCCCAGCTTGGCCAGCATCGACCCGCTGATCTCGCCCGTGAATGCGCCGCTGTCCTCGGCGGAGACGTCCTGCGCACCGTAGGTGAGCAGGAGCTTGTCGCCTTCGATGAGCGTCTGGACGCTGCGGATGTCGGTGAACGGCGGAATGACCGTGACGTCCACCTTGTCGAAGTACTTCTCGGGCAGCGAGAAGGCGATCTTCTGCACCAGCGAGATGGCCTCGAGGTGGTTGAGGTTCATCTTCCAGTTGCCCGCGATGAGCGGCTTACGTGCCATGCGTTACGCCTCCAGGACGGATAGACCGGGCAGCTGCTTGCCCTCGAGGTATTCGAGGGATGCACCGCCACCGGTGGAGATGTGCGAGAAGCCGTCGTCGGGCAGCCCGAGGGTGCGTACCGCAGCCGCGGAATCACCACCACCGACCACGCTGAACGCGCCCTTCTCGGTGGCTCCGATGATCGCCTCTGCGATGCCCTTGGTACCGGCCGAGAACTGGTCGAACTCGAAGACGCCTGCAGGTCCGTTCCAGAAGATCGTCTTCGCATTGGACAGCACGACGGCGAAACGACTGACCGAGTCCGGTCCGATGTCCAGACCCATCCAGCCGTCCGGAATTTCGGATGCCTTGACGGTCTTGGACTCGGCGTCGGCCGCGAACTTGTCTCCGACGACGATGTCGACAGGAAGATGGATCACGTCGCCGAAGCGCTCGAGCAGGTCCTTGCAGACCCCGATCTGATCCTCCTGCAACAGCGAGTTACCGACCGAATAACCCTGGGCGGCAAGAAAAGTGAACGCCATGCCGCCGCCGATGACGAGGGTGTCGACCTTGGGAGCCAACGCCTCGATCACGCCGAGCTTGTCCGAGACCTTGGAGCCGCCGAGCACCACCGCGTACGGACGAGCCGCATCCTCGGTCAGCTTGGCCAACACCTCGACCTCGGCCGCGACGAGTGTGCCCGCGTAGTGCGGAAGCAGCTGCGCCACGTCGTAGACCGACGCCTGCTTGCGGTGCACGACGCCGAATCCGTCGGAGACGAATGCCGCATCGTCGCCGGCCAGAGCAACGAGCTCACGAGCCAGTGCGGCTCGCTCGGACTCGTCCTTGCTGGTCTCACGCGGATCGAAGCGGATGTTCTCGAGCAGCAGTACGTCGCCGTCGGTCAGGCCCTCGGCGCGTGCCTCGGCGTCCTGACCCACAACGTCTCCCGCGAGCTGGACGTGCCGGCCGAGCAGTTCGCCGAGCTTGGCAGCGACCGGAGCCAGACTGTACTTCGCATCGGGCTTGCCGTCGGGGCGACCGAGGTGAGCGGTGACGATGACCTTCGCACCGGCCTCGACCAGTGCACGAAGGGTCGGAATCGACGCCTGGATGCGGCCGGGGTCGGTGATCGTGCCGTCCTCGAGCGGGACGTTGAAGTCCGATCGCACGAGGACGCCACGTCCTTCGACACCGGCATCGAGCAGATCCTGCAGTGTCTTGACAGCCATCGGTGTCAGAGGGACTTGCCGACGAGACCGATGAGGTCGGCGAGGCGGTTGGAGTAGCCCCACTCGTTGTCGTACCAGGAGACGATCTTCACCTGGTCGTCGATGACCTTGGTCAGCGGCGCGTCGAAGATCGACGAGTGCGGGTCGGTGACGATGTCCGAGGACACGATGGGATCGGTGTTGTACTTCAGGATGCCCTTCAGCGGGCCCTCCGCGGCAGCCTTCATCGCGGCGTTGATGTCCTCGGCGCTGGCCTTCTTCTTCAGCAGAGCGGTCAGGTCGGTGACAGAGCCGGTGGGGATCGGCACCCGAAGTGCGTAGCCGTCGAGCTTGCCGAGCAGCTGCGGGAGAACCAGGCCGATGGCCTTGGCTGCACCGGTACCGGTGGGGACGACATTCAGAGCTGCGGCACGTGCACGACGCAGATCGCTGTGCGGGCCGTCCTGCAGGTTCTGATCCTGCGTGTACGCGTGAATGGTCGTCATGAGACCCGAGACAATGCCGAACTCGTCGTCGAGAACCTTGGCGATGGGGCCGAGGCAGTTGGTGGTGCACGACGCGTTGGAGATGATGTTCTGGCTGCCGTCGTACTTGTCGTCGTTGACGCCCATGACGATGGTGATGTCCTCGCCCTTGGCGGGCGCGGAGATGATGACCTTCTTGGCACCGGCGTCGATGTGACCCTGAGCCTTCGCAGCGTCGGTGAAGATGCCGGTGGACTCGACGACGACGTCGACACCCAGGTCACCCCACGGAAGTGCGGACGGTCCCTCACGCAGCGACAGAGCCTTGATCTTCTGGCCGCCGACGACGATGGTGTCTTCGCCTTCGAGCGAGACGTCGTGCGGCAAGCGGCCCAGGATCGAGTCGTACTTGAGCAGGTGTGCGAGCGATGCGTTGTCGGTCAGGTCGTTGACAGCAACGATTTCGATGTCGGTGGTACCGAGCGCCTTCTGCGCGTCGACAGCCCTGAAGAAGTTACGCCCGATGCGGCCGAAGCCGTTGACGCCTACCCGGATCGTCACTGTTCGCTCCTAAAAGTTGTGAAAACAGATGTCTGGTCGTGCCTGCATGCGGGGTGCCACACGCGGTTCCTACCCTAGTGTGCGCTCCGGCGGAGCGCGCGCATCACTCGATCGAGGCGCTCTACGCCTCGTCGAGCAGCTCTGCGGTGACCGCCGACTCGGTGTCGGGTATCCCGGTCTCCTTCGCTTTCCGATCGGCCATGGACAGCAGACGCCGGATCCGACCGGCCACCGCGTCCTTGGTCATCGGCGGGTCGGCCAACTGACCGAGTTCCTCCAGCGAGGCCTGGCGGTGCTGGACTCGAAGCGATCCTGCCGCAGCGAGATGATCGGGTACGTCGTCGCCGAGAATGTGCAGAGCCCGCTCGACGCGAGCGGCGGCCGCAACCGCGGCCCGAGCGGACCGGCGCAGGTTGGCGTCGTCGAAGTTGGCCAGACGGTTGGCGGTGGCCCGCACCTCGCGGCGCATCCGGCGCTCCTCCCACACCAACCGGGTGTCCTGAGCGCCCATGCGCGTGAGCAACGCTCCGATTGCTTCGCCGTCTCGTACGACGACTCGATCGGTGCCGCGCACCTCACGTGCCTTGGCTGCCACTCCGAGGCGCCGAGCGGCACCGACGAGGGCGAGCGCTGCTTCGGGCCCGGGGCAGCTGATCTCGAGCGCGGACGACCGGCCCGGCTCGGTGAGCGAGCCGTGGGCGAGAAACGCGCCGCGCCACGCGGCCTCGGAGTCGCCGACGGTGCCGCCCACGACCTGAGCGGGCAGGCCACGCACGGGACGTCCACGGAGGTCGAGCAGCCCGGTCTGGCGGGCCAGAGCCTCGCCGTCCTTGGCCACGCGCACCACGTACCGAGACGTCTTGCGCAGGCCTCCGGCACTGAGCATGTGGACATCCGAGGAGTAGCCGTACAGCTCGAATATCTCGCGTCGCAGCCGCCGTGCGATGGAGCCGAGATCCACCTCGGCCTCCACCACCACTCGACCCGCGACGATGTGCAACCCGCCGGCGAAACGCAGCAGGGCGGACACCTCGGCCTTGCGGCAGCTGACCTGACTGACGGTGAGCCTGCTCAGCTCGTCCTTGACCTCCGCTGTCATGGCCACGAAGTGATCCCCTCTCTGCGCGCCGCTGTCGGTGCCGAGCCGTCGGTGGACGACACGATGGCTCCGAGAGCAGCAGCCAGGTTTCCGTAATGATGTGCGTGAGTGCCGGTTTCGGCAACGTCGACGTAGACGACCCCAGCGCCGAGCCGGGCAGCGGCGCGCGCCACGTGCTCGCGGTTGCTGCCCTCCGGGACCGAGGCGGAATCGACCAACACGTGGTCGATTCCCAAATCAGGTGCGTGTTGGGAGAGTACGTGGACATGGCGCTCGGCGGAGAATCCGGTGGTCTCCCCCAGCTCCGGTGCCAGGTTGAGTACGAGCACCTTGGGCGCGCTTGTGTGCGCCAGTGCAGCGAGCTGATCCGGCACCAGAACGTGGGGAATGACACTCGAGAACCACGATCCGGGACCGAGCACGACCAGGTCCGCCGCCGCGATGGCGGCCAGCGCCTCCGGCGACGCAGGCGGGTCCGGTGGCAACAGCCGCACGCGCCGGACCTTGCCGGGCGTCGTGGCGACGGCGACCTGACCGCGAATGACGCGACTCACGCGTGGGTCGTCCTCGAGGCCGGATACATCGGCTTCGATGTCGAGCGCAATCGGTGACATCGGCAGCACTCGTCCGTCGATACCGAGCATGTGCACCATCTCGTCGAGGGCAGCTATCGGGTCGCCGAGTACTTCGGTGAGCCCGGCGAGAACCAGATTTCCCACCGAGTGGCCGGCCAAGGCACCGGTGCCCCCGAATCGGTGCTGAATGACGTCGGTCCACAGCTGGGTTCTGGCATCCGAGCGGGCCAGGGCAGCCAGCGCCATCCGGAGATCTCCGGGCGGGATGACGCCGAGTTCTGCCCGCAGACGACCCGAGGACCCGCCGTCGTCGGCGACCGTCACGACCGCAGTGACATCGCTGCTGAGCAGCCGAGCTGCCGACAGCGTCGCGTACAAACCATGGCCGCCGCCCAGAGCGACGATCTTGGGACCCGAACCCGATACCGGACGGTGCGGAGTATCGCTCATTCGCGGCCCAGATCACGGTGCAGGACGCGGACCGATACGTCCCCCTGTTCGGCGAGAATACCGGCCAGGGCCTCCGTCATCGCGACGCTTCGGTGTTTTCCTCCGGTGCAGCCCACGGCCACCGTCATGTATCGCTTGCCTTCCCGCACGTATCCCTCGATGGTCAGATTCAACAGGTGCGTGTACGTCTGCAGGTAGTCGTGCGCCCCGTTCTGTCCGAGGACGTAGTCGCGCACATCCGCGTCCTGACCGGTGTGTTCGCGCAGTTCGGGCACCCAGTGCGGATTGGGCAGAAAACGCACGTCGCAGACCAGGTCGGCATCCATCGGTAAGCCGTACTTGAAGCCGAAGGATTGGACCGTCACGCCGACGCCGACAGTGTCAGCGGCCCCGAAGACCGTTTCGATCTTGCGCCGAAGCTGGTGCACCGACAACGAGGTCGTGTCGACGGTCAGGTCGGCGGCCGCCTTGACCTGCGCGAGCCGTAGTCGCTCGGCCGTGATCCCCTCGGTCAGAGTTCCGTCCTGGCCGTCGTTCTGCAACGGGTGACTGCGCCGATTCGATTCGAACCGCTGGACCAGCACGGCGTCGGACGCATCCAGGAACAGCACGCGATTGCGCACACCCTTGGAGTCGAGTTCCTTGACCACCCAGCCCAGATCGCCGGTGAACAGGCGGCTGCGCACGTCCATCACCAAGGCGAGACGCTCGATACGGGGCTGCGACTCCAGCCCGAGATCGACCATCTTGGAAATGAGCTCGGGCGGCAGGTTGTCGGCCACGTACCAACCCAGATCTTCGAGAATCTTGGCGGCCGTGCGCAACCCGGCGCCGGACACGCCCGTGACCAACGCCACTTCGATGCCGTCGTGCGGCGAGTCGGCCCGCTCGTCGGGGTTTCCGGGGTGCGGCTCGGACGGTGGGTGTGCCTGTGTCTGGTGTTCGCTCACTACGAAGCCTGTCCCGCCGATTCCACACGCGGTTCGATCGCATGGTCGGCCGTGTTCTCGCCCGGTGTCGTTGCCGTTGCGCTGCCATCATCGCCTACATCGGCCCCGCTCGGGTCGGAACCCAATGCGGCCAGCACCGACCTGGCGGTGGTCGCGCCGATTCCGGGGACCTCGACGATCTCTTCGACCGTTGCCTTCTTGAGATTGGCCACCGATCCGAAATGCGCCACGAGCGCGGTTCTCCTCGACTCGCCGAGCCCGCGCACCGAGTCGAGGGCCGACGCAGTCATACGGCGTGATCGCTTGCTTCGATGGAAGGTGATGGCAAATCGGTGCGCCTCGTCGCGCACTCGCTGCAGGAGATACAGAGATTCACTCGTGCGCGGCAGGATCACCGGATCCTCCTCCCCCGGTACCCACACTTCTTCCAGTCGTTTGGCGAGCCCGACGACGGCGACGTCGGTGACACCGAGTTCGTCCAGCACTGCTGCGGCCGCTGCGACCTGTGGTGCACCGCCGTCGACGACGAACAGGTTGGGCGGATAAGCGAACCTGCGTGGCCTCCCGGTTTGGGGATCGAGCGCGGCTTCGGGAGCCAGATCGCCGCCGCTGCCGACAGCGTTGGCTCCGTCTGCAGAATGACGGAGGAAACGACGCCGGGTCACCTCGGCGATGCTGGCGACGTCGTCGGAATGCCCGTCGCCTGCCGCTTCCTTGATCGCGTAGTGGCGGTAGTCGCTCTTGCGCGGCAATCCGTCCTCGAACACGACCAGTGACGCGACCACATCGGTGCCCTGTACGTGCGAGATATCGATGCATTCGATTCTCAGCGGCGCCGAATCGAGGTCGAGCGCCTCCTGAATACCTTGCAGCGCAGCAGATCTCGATGTCAAATCACCCGCACGCTTCAGCTTGTGCTGCTGCAGAGCCTCTTTGGCGTTGCGTTCGACGGTCTCGGCCAGTGCCTTCTTGTCGCCGCGCTGCGGAACCCGCAACGTGACGTTGGATCCACGCAACTCGCTGAGCCACACCTGCACTTCGTCGGCGTTGTCCGGTAGCACCGGCACCAGAACCTCGCGAGGAACGGCGTTGGACCCGCCGTCGTCGGTGCCCGGGGTCTGCGCGGACAACGCCGCCTGTTCGCCGTAGAACTGGGTGAGAAACTGTTCGACGAGGGCGGGGAGGTCGGCCTCGTCCTGCCGTTCGATCACCTCACCCGCCTTCTCGACCACCCACCCGCGCTGTCCCCGTACGCGGCCACCGCGGACGTGGAAGACCTGAACGGCGGCTTCGAGGGCGTCGGTGGCGAATGCGACCAGATCTGCGTCGGTACCGTCACCGAGCACCACGGCCTGCTTCTCCAACGCCCGACGCAGCGCGCCCACGTCGTCACGTAACCGTGCCGCGGTCTCGAAGTCGAGATCCTCCGAGGCCGCCTGCATCTTCTTCTCGAGCTGTCGCACGAGTTTGTCGGTCTTGCCGGCCAGGAAGTCGCAGAAGTCCTCGACGGTACTGCGGTGTTCTTCGGCACTGACGCGTCCCACGCACGGCGCCGAGCACTTGTCGATGTACCCGAGCAGGCAGGGGCGCCCGATCTGGTTGTGCCGCTTGAAGACTCCGGTCGAGCACGTTCGTGCCGGGAACACGCGCAGCAGCAGGTCGAGCGTCTCGCGAATGGCCCACGCATGAGCGTAGGGACCGAAGTAGCGCACGCCCTTACGGCGGGGTCCGCGGTACACGAACAGGCGTGGGAATTCCTCGTTCATCGTCACCGCGAGCATCGGGTAGCTCTTGTCGTCGCGGTAGCGGACATTGAACCGTGGATCGAATTCCTTGATCCAGTTGTACTCGAGCTGCAGTGCCTCGACTTCGGTGGTGACCACCGTCCACTCCACGGACGCCGCGGTGGTGACCATCTGCCGGGTCCTCGGATGCAGCGAGGCCACGTCGGCGAAGTAGGAATTGAGGCGACTGCGCAGGCTCTTGGCCTTGCCTACGTAGACGACGCGACCGTGCGGATCGCGGAATTTGTACACGCCCGGTTCCACCGGGATGGTTCCGGTGGCCGGACGATAGGTAGCGGGGTCGGACACGCCTTCCACGTTAGCGGTCGGGTCCGACGTTCTCCGCATCTCCAGCTCAGCAGCGGTGCACGAGAGCGTGCGGCAGAGAGTCAGTCCTGATCGACGCGAGCGGGCGCGTACTCGCGCTCGAGCGCACGGAACTTTCGAACGGCCGCGACGGCGTGCTCACGATCGTTGGACTGGATGGCCATCACATTGATGAACTCGTCATCGGGGATGTCGACCCTGGCCCACATCGCCCCGTCGGGAAATGACAGGCCGCGCACGAGGTCCCACTCGATCATCCGCTCCGAGAACACGTTTCGGACCGCCACACCTGCCGGACCGACGCGAATGCGCGGGCGGGTGAGCAGCAGAGCCAGGCCCGCCAGCAACACGCCTATTCCCGCCATCGCCAGCTGATCGGCGGTCCTGAAGTAGACCCCGGTCGGCGACACCCGAAGCAGCACCGCGACAGTCGAGTGAGCGACGACGAGCAACACCGCGGCAGCGATCGCGTACCGGGCCGACTTACGGGACTTCACTTCCATGTCCCATTCGGACGGAGATTCGTCGCGCGTCATTGGAAGTCCTGATTCGTCCACGGCTGCCGGAGGTGCTTGAGGGTCAGGGCCGTGTCGATGGCGGCCGCGGTGGCCTGCCCACCCTTGTCCTCGAACGAGTCGGGCAGACCGGCGCGATCGAGCGCCTGCTGCTCGTCGTTGGTGGTCAGCACCCCGTTGGTGACCGGAGTGCCCTCGTCGAGCGATACCCGTGTCAGGCCTGCTGTGACGGCATCGCAGACGTACTCGAAGTGCGGTGTGCCGCCGCGGATGACCACGCCGAGAGCGACGACGGCATCGTGGGTGCGAGCCAGGGCCTGGGCGACTACGGGTAGTTCGATGGCTCCGGCGACGCGAATGACCGTGACGTCGCGTACCCCGGCGGACTCGGCTTTGCGGAGCGCACCGGCGAGCAGCGCCTCGGAGACCGTCCGATGCCACTGACCGGCCACGACAGCCAACTTCAGATCACTCGCGCCTGCGAGCTGCAGGGTGGGTTCGCCGTCGCCGCTCATGGGTTGACCCCGTTCTCGCGGACAGGAGTGGAGCCTGCGGAATGACCGTTGTCACCAGGAGTGGAGCCTGCGGGGTGTGCGGGGTCATTTTGCTCGAAGTCGTCCAGGCCGACCAGGTCGTGGCCCATGCGGTCGCGTTTGGTGCGCAGGTAGGTCAGGTTCTCGGCGTTGGCGCGCAACGGCATCGGCACCCGCTCGGTGACGTGCAGGCCGTAGCCGTCGAGCCCGACTCGTTTGGCCGGATTGTTGGTGAGCAGGCGCATGGACGAGACCCCGAGGTCGACGAGGATCTGGGCACCGATTCCGTAGTCGCGGGAGTCTGCGGGCAGACCGAGCTGCAGATTGGCGTCGACGGTGTCCGAGCCTGCGTCCTGGAGTTGGTAGGCCTGGAGTTTGTGCAGCAGGCCGATTCCGCGTCCTTCGTGTCCTCGCATGTACAGCACGATTCCGCGATCCTCGGCCGCCACCATTTCGAGGGCGGCGTCGAGCTGAGGGCCGCAGTCGCAGCGCAACGATCCGAAGACGTCGCCGGTGAGGCATTCGGAGTGCACCCGGACCAGCACGTCGCTGCCGTCGGCGTCGGGGCCGGAGATGTCGCCGCGCACCAGCGCGACGTGCTCGACCTCGTCGTAGATGCTCTGGTAACCGACGGCCCGGAAGGTGCCGTGGCTGGTGGGGATTCGCGCGTCGGCGACGCGGACGACGTGCTTCTCGTGCTTACGACGCCACGCGATCAGGTCGGCGATCGAGATCAGTGCGAGGTCGTGTTCGTCGGCGAACACCCGCAGCTCGTCGGTCTGCGCCATCGCTCCCTCGTCCTTCTGGCTGACGATCTCGCAGATGACTCCGGCGGGGCGGAGGTCGGCCATGCGGGCGAGGTCCACGGCCGCCTCGGTGTGGCCGGGGCGGCGCAGTACGCCGCCTTCCTTGGCGCGCAACGGGACGACATGGCCGGGGCGGGTGAAGTCGTTCGCTCCGGTGTCGGGGTCCGCGAGCAGGCGCATCGTGGCTGCTCGGTCGGAGGCGGAGATACCGGTTCCGATACCTTCTCGCGCGTCGACGGTGACGGTGTACGCCGTTCCGTGTTTGTCCTGGTTGGTGGCGAACATCGGCGGCAGGCCGAGTCGGTCGCAATCCTCACCGGACAACGGGACACAGAGGTAGCCCGAGGTATAGCGGACCATGAAGGCAACCAGTTCCGGGGTGGCCTTCTCGGCGGCGAAGATGAGGTCGCCTTCGTTCTCGCGGTCCTCGTCGTCGACGACCACCACTGCTTTGCCCGCAGCGATGTCCGCAACTGCGCGCTCGATACTGTCGAACCTGGTCACGAAAGTGCGCTCCATAGGTCTCGGGCCTGGCTCAGCGCCCTGGAAATGTCTCCGATGCACCGTTACCTGCGTGCACTTCAACAGTACTTACTGTGCGTCGATCGCCTGCAGCCGCTCCACGTACTTGGCGATGACGTCGACTTCGAGGTTGACCGGTGAACCCACCTCGGCCGTGCCGAGTGTGGTCAGGTCGAGGGTGGTGGGGATCAGCGAGATCTCGAACCAGTGCCCGCCGTCGTCGACTCCGAGCCCGGACACGGTGAGCGAGACACCGTCGACCGTGATGGATCCTTTCTCGACGACGTAGCGCGCTACCGACGTGGGCATGGTGATGCGCACGACGGTCCAGTTCTCGGACGGGCTGCGTCCGGCTACCGTGCCGGTTCCGTCGACGTGTCCTTGGACGAGGTGCCCGCCGAGCCTGCTACCGAGTGCCGCTGCGCGTTCGAGGTTGACGCGACTGCCGACATCCAGAGCGCCGAGGCTCGATCGGTTCAACGTCTCCTGCATGACGTCGGCGGTGAATCCGCCGTCGGGAAGTACTTCGACGACGGTCAGACACACTCCGTTCACCGCGATGGAATCCCCGTGGCCGGCATCGGAGGTCACCACCGGGCCCCGGACGGTGAAGCGAGCGGCGTCGGGCAGTTCGTCCTTGGCCACGATCTCGCCCAGCTCTTCGACGATTCCGGTGAACATCTACTTCGCTCCTTCGGGCACGACACTCAGAAGAACGTCGTTGCCGATCATGGTGACTGTCTCCGTGCGGAACCGAATTGCGTCGGCAATTGTTCCGATCCCCGCATTCTCCACCGCAGCCGGGCCGGTCCCCAACACCGCAGGTGCGATGTAGGCGACAACGCGGTCCACGAGACCGGCGGCGAGGAACGCGCCTGCCAGAGTCGGACCACCTTCTATCTGAATGTCGGTGTACTCGCTCAGCGCGTCGATCACCGCAGCCGGGTCGTGTGTGTCCAGAAACACCGTCGGTGCCTCCGGACCGCGGATCGCGGCGGTCGCCGGTGCGGGCCTCGATCCGACGACGACTCGAACCGGCTGATGCGATGCCAGGGTGCCGTCGGGGCGACGAGCAGTCAGCCGTGGATCGTCGGCCAGTACGGTTCCGGTTCCGACGACGATGGCGTCGAGCTTGGCCCGTTCGGCGTGCACGTGCGCCCGCGCCTCGGGTCCGGTGATCCACTGGCTCGTTCCGTCGGCGGCGGCGCTGCGTCCGTCGAGCGTCGCGGCGTATTTCCAAGTGACGTGCGGCCGTCCGGTGCGTTGTTTGTGCAGCCAGGCCCGCAGTGGCCCCTGCTGTACCTCGCGCGTCCCCACGCCCTGTTCGACGCGAATCCCGGCGTTCCGCAGTGTGTCTGCCCCGCCGGACGCGAGCGGGTTCGGATCCGCTATCGCGAACACGACCGACGCGACCCCGGCTGCGACGAGAGCCTGCGAGCACGGTCCGGTGCGGCCCGTGTGGTTGCACGGCTCGAGTGTCACCACCGCGGTGCCGCCGCGCGCACGGTCGCCGGCCTCGGTGAGTGCGACGATCTCGGCGTGGGGGCCGCCGGGTGGACGGGTGGAGCCGGAGCCCACCACGATGCCGCGGGCGTCGAGGATCACGGCACCGACCGCGGGGTTGGGGCTGCTGATGCCCCGAGCGGCCTCGGACGCGTCGACGGCCAGAGCCATCGCCTCGACGACCGACACGGCCGAGCCCGGGGCATCGGTCACGACAGGTGGTGCGATGCGCGGGCGGCCCGGCCGCGGAGATCACGCACTGCGGCGGCGGGATCGGCGGTGTTGTACACGGCCGAACCGGCCACGAAGCAATCGATGCCGGCCTCGGCGGCCTGCTCGATGGTGTCGGAGTTTATGCCGCCGTCGATCTCGACCACCAAGCGTAGATCTCCGGAATCGACAAGTGCCCGAACAGCTTTGGCTTTGGACAGTACTTCGGGCATGAACGACTGCCCTCCGAAACCGGGCTCCACACTCATCACCAGCAGAGTGTCGAAGTCGCGCAGAATCTCGAGGTAGGGCTCGATCGGGGTACCCGGCTTCACCGACAGGCCGGCTTTCGCACCGGCGGCCCTGATGTCGCGCGCCACGGCGCTGGGGTCATCCGTTGCTTCGGCGTGGAACGTGACGTTGTATGCCCCGGCCTCGGCATACGGCGGGGCCCAGCGCGCCGGATCCTCGATCATCAAGTGGCAATCGAGGGGAATGCTCGTTGCTTTGAGCAGACTCTCGACCACCGGTAGCCCGAGGGTGAGGTTGGGGACGAAGTGTGCGTCCATGACGTCGACGTGGAGCCAATCGGCCCCCGCGACGGCATCGGCTTCGGCGGCGAGGCGCGCGAAATCGGCGGACAGAATCGAGGGAGCGATCATCGGGGAAACCACGACTGGTGAGCCTAGTCGAGCCGGTATCGTGCCGACATGGCCACCATGGACTCCGCGAGCGCCGTCCTTGCCGAATTGCCCGAAGTCACCGAAAGCGTTCGGTACGGGAATCCCGCCTGGGGCATCGGCAAGCACGTGTTCGCGTGGGTACGACCGTTCAGCAAGGCCGACCTGAAACGATTCGGCGACGAGACCCCGCCCGCCGGACCGATCCTGGCCGTCAGGACTGCCGACCTGCACGAGAAGGAAGCCATCCTCGCCGCACATCCGCGCTCGTGCTTCACGATCCCGCACTTCGACGGGTTCTCTGCCGTTCTGATCGACGTCGACAACGCCGAGGACGACGAACTGCGCGAACTCCTCGTCGACGGGTGGCTGGTGTACGCACCCGCAGACGTGGCCGAGGCGTTCCTGGCCGGAGGGTGATCAGACCGGCTTGCGCAGCGCCGCCATGAACATCGCGTCGGTACCGTGCCGATGCGGCCACAGTTGCACCGACGGGCCGTCACCCAGTTGCGGTACTCCCGGCACGAGCGCGCGGGTGTCGAGCTGTTCGACGCCGTACCGGCGTACGGCGTCTGCAACGACGGCCGCTGTTTCGGACAGATGCGGCGAGCACGTCGAGTACAGCACCACCCCGCCGGGCCGGACCAGATCGATCGCTGCCGCCAGCAATTCCTTCTGCAGGGTGACCAATGCCGCCACGTCGGACGGTTGGCGACGCCACCGCGCTTCGGGGCGACGACGCAGCGCTCCGAGACCGGTGCACGGCGCGTCGACGAGCACGCGGTCGTAACCCGCGTCGAGTCCGGACTCGCGGCCATCGACGGTGTGCACCGTCACCGGTAGGTCCTTGGTGGTCTTGGACACGAGGTCGGCGCGGTGCGGGGTCGGTTCGACGGCGTCGACCCGTGCGCCGTCGATCTCCGCCAGGGCACCGAGCAGGGCGGCCTTGCCGCCCGGACCGGCGCACAGGTCCAACCATCTGCCACCGTCGTCGCCGAGCAACGGTGCCAACGTCAGCGCGCGGCCGACGAGCTGACTGCCCTCGTCCTGGACTCCGGCCAGTCCGTCCCGGACGGCATCGAGCTTGCCGGGGTCGCCGCCGTCGAGGTGCACCGCGTACGGCGAATAGGGACCTTCCTCTCCCCCGGTGATCAGCGCCAGTTCTTCGGCGGAAATCTCTCCCGGTCGCGCGACGAGGTGGACCGAGGGACGCGCGTCGTCCGCCTCGAGCACCGCGGCGAGTTCCCCGGCATCGGCTCCGAGCGCATCGGCGAAGGCCTGCGCAATCCACTTGGGATGGGCGTATTCGAATGCCAGGTGACCGACCGGATCCGCCGTCGTCGCCGGTGCCAGCTCGTCGACCCACTGCGCTGCGGTTCGCTCGGACACTCGTCGCAGCACGGCGTTGACGAAACCTGCCTTGCCGGAACCGAATTCGGAGCGGGCGAGATCTACCGACGTGGCGACGGCTGCGTGCGGGGCAACCCGGGTGCGCAGCAGCTGATAGGCCCCGAGCCGAAGGATGTCGAGCAGTGGTCCGTCGATCTCTGCGGCAGGCCGCCCGGCCGCGTGTGCGATCACGGCGTCGAGCACACCCCGAGCGCGTGATGCGCCGTAGGCGAGTTCGGTGGCCAGCGCGGCATCGCGAGAATCCAACTTGCGCTCGCGGAGCAACCCGGGCAGCACCAGGTTCGCGTACGCATCGCGCTCCCGCACCGCTTTGAGCACGTCTCTGGCCGCACGCCGTGCCGGATCGATCGCGTCGACCGCACGGGGTCCGGTGCCCTGCGGCGGCCGGTTCCCTTTGGGCCCACGTGCCCCCGGTGACTTCTTGACGTACTTGCGGGGCTGGCTCGACTCGCGCTTACGAGGCCTGTCGGGCTCTGTCATCGTGCCACCGCCGTATCGTCCAGCCGAGCGCCGCGCGCCCAGTCGAGTGCCCTCATGACCTTCTTGCCCTGAGGTTGAATATCGCCGAGAACGACTGCGCCGGTTCCGGTTCCGATGTGTACACCGGTCTTGCGTACGTCGATCGTTCCCGGCTCCAACGTGTCCGGCGACAGCTGAACAGGAGCGATCTTGACGCGGAGATCCCCGATGGTCGTCCACGCGCCCGGGGCCGGTGTGACGGATCTGATGTGTCGGTCGACGAATGCCGCGGATCTCGTCCAGTCGATGCGCGCGGCATCGACTGTCACTTTGCTCGCGTAGGACACACCGTCCTCGGATTGCGGTAGCGCTGCCGCCGTTCCGTCCTCGATCGCGTCCAACGTCGCGGCGAGCAAGTGGGCTCCGCTCGACGCCAGACGCCCGAGCAGATCACCCGTGGTGTCGGAATCCCGAATCCGTTCGGTGGTGACACCGAGTACCGGACCGGTGTCCATCCCGACGTCGAGAAGGAACGTCGATGCGCCTGTGACGTCGTCGCCCGCGGCGATCGCGGCCTGTACCGGTGCCGCGCCACGCCACGCGGGCAACAGTGAGAAGTGCAGATTGATCCAGCCGTACCGAGGTATGTCGAGTACCTGTTGCGGCAACAACGCGCCGTACGCAACGACCGGGCACACGTCGGGGGCGAGGTCGGTCAGCGCCGCCACAAACTCCGGGTCCGACGGCCTCGCGGGAGTGAGCACCGGGATGCCGTGCTCGTCCGCCAACACTCCGACGGGCGAGCGCACGGTCTTGCGTCCACGGCCGGCTGCGGCATCGGGCCGGGTGACCACGGCGATCACCTCGTGCCGTTCGGACTCCACCAGTCGCGCGAGTGACGGGACCGCAGGTTCCGGTGTTCCGGCGAAGACGACGCGCACTGAAGGCAACTCCCTGGGATGGACGAAACGATGTCGGTTGTCCATCCTAGGGAGTCACGGCAGCGTGCGACGATTCCGCACCGACGATCACGTCGCGTCGGTGCTGTCGGAACTGTCGGAAGCGTCCTCCGCGAGGATGCGATACAGCGATCGGCGTGCCTCGATGAGCACCTCGGCTGCCTGGTCGACCTGACGCACGGTTCCGACTCCGGCCACCTGACCGGCAGCTCCCATCAATTGTCCGATCAGTGCCCGAAGATCACGCGCATCGACGCCGACGGAACCGGCTACGTCGTCCCAAGGACTGCCGAGATCTGCTCGATGGTCGTCGACATGACGCCTGCCCTCGGCCGTCAGTGCTGCCGTCTTCCGGCCGGCCACCTTGTCGATCAGCACCAAGCCCTCGTCTTCGAGCTGCGACAGGGCCGGGTAGATCGATCCCGGGCTCGGCTTCCAGGTTCCGTTGCTCTTCTCGGCGATCTGCTGGATGAGTTCGTAACCGTGCATCGGCCGGTCCTCGAGCAGCAGGAGGATCGCCGCGCGGACATCGCCACGTCGGCCCCGACCGCCTCGGCCCCGACCACGACCGAAGTCGGCATTCGGCCCGAAACCGCCGGCCCCGACACCACCGGGCCACATACCGTCACGCCCCCGCCCGACAGGACCTCCCCGACGTCTGCCGTGTTCTCCGTGACCTCTCCTTCCCCGACCTCTCTCGTGTCGTTCTCCGCCTTCTGGTTCTCCGTCTTCTGCCGGGCCGTGCTCGTCGTCCTGCGCAACCCACATCTGGAACGGCGCGCCACGTCGGCGCGGGTCTCCGTGCCGATTGCCTGCGAGTCCCATCCGGGGACCTCCGCGGCGTCCGAATTCGTGTGCAAAGCCTTCGAATGCGTAGTTCATCTCGTTCTCCTTAGTATCGATTGAACAAGTCGACGATATATCGGCAATAGAACTTTAACAAGGCCCTGAGGTTGCCTCTCTATCTGGACGTAGGGAACGCGACAGGACAGAGAAAGCCCATCACCCGATCCGAATGGGATCGATCTGAATCCGTACGCCCGCGCCGAGCTTCTTGGCGCTTCGGGACGCCTGCGCAGTCGACAGCGCTCGCGCCAGCGCTGCTCCGGTGCTTCGCGGAACCCGGATCAGCAGCCGCTGCACGTCTCCGGACAACCCGTCCTCGCTGCTCCCTGCCGGTGCGCGTTGACCGTCCGGGAGATCGACGGGACCCAGTACCTCCACCGTCTCGGGCAGATCTGCACTGTCGACCAACGCTGTGATCGCGTCGGTGGTCCCGTCGATCGCCGCCACGTGAACGGCCGGTGGAAACCGAACCTCGACTCGTTCGTCCAGCTGACTGCGCGCGTGCCACAGCGGATCCCAGCGCACCAGGGCCTGGACGGTGGGGATCTCGGACTCGGCCACCACGACCACACGTCCCCCAGCCGCCCCGGGCCGAACCATCGACGCAGCCGTCATCCAGCGGCGCAGTGTCTCCTCTGCCGCACGCAGATCCGCCCGGCCCAGCAGCGCCCAACCGTCGAGCAGCAGCGCGGCGCCGTATCCGCCGTCCACGGTCGGCTCGGCACCGACGGTCGACACCACGAGCGAACCACCGGGGCGCACGGTATCGAGGACGGTGGCCCCACCGGAGTTGTGTATCGGCACGCCAGGGAAGGCGCGGCCGAGCTCCTCGGCCGTGCGTCCCGCTCCGATCACCACGGCGCGCAGGTTGCGAGACCCGCAGACCGTACAGCGGTGTGCGGCATCGGCGATTCCGCACCAGGAACACGTCGGGCTGCCCGCGCCGTCGCTGCCCGGAGCCGAGGGCAGGGCGAGCGGACCGTTGCAGCGTCGACACCGAGCCGGATGGCGGCACTTCGCACACGCCAGCGACGGAACATAACCGGCGCGTGGAACCTGAACCAGCACAGGGGTATCCGCTTTCAGCGCCGCACGTGCGGCCTCGAAAGCGATCGCCGGTAGCCGCGCGACCCGGGCTGCCGGATCCCGAGCGAGCGCGTGGTCCGAGTCGGCCAGCGCGACCACGTGAGGTTGCCGTTCACGCACCAGCTCACGTGGGGCGACCAGGTCGTGGGCCCAGCCGGAATCGACGAGAGCCTCGGCCTCGGCCGTCCGGGAATGTCCGCCGACGACGACCGCGGCTCCCGACACGTGCGACCGGAGCAACGCCACCTCACGTGCATGCGGATACGGTGAGCGTGGTTCGGCGAAACTGTCGTCGCCGTCGTCCCAGATCGCGATCAGGCCGAGGTTCGACACGGGCGCGAACACCGCACTGCGTGTCCCTACCACGACAACGGGGCCCGACCTCAGACAGCGCAACCACTGCCGGTACCGCTTGGCCGGTCCCAAACCGGCCGACAGCGCCACCACACGGTCGGCCCCGACTGCCGCGGCGCATGCACCCTCCAGGCGATCGAGATCCCGTTGGTCGGGCACCACGACCACTGCGGACCGTCCGCTCCCCACGGTGACGGCAGCCAATTCGGCCAATCGAGCGGGCCACACCTCGCCGGGTAGGGCCTGCCACACCGCACGCGGAACACGGTGCTCGCCAAGGGCATCGAGGAAATTGGAGCCATGGGTATACGCCGCCCAGCCCGTGCGATCGACGACCGGCTCTGCTGCCTCGTCGACGACCGGAGGGGGCTCTGCCTCGACCCGTGCGTGGCGAGCCGGAACCGCCAGACGCAGCACATCCGCTCGCGTTCCTGCGTAGCGATCGGCCACCGCCGACACCAACTCGGCGATCTCGGGAGTCAGTACGCGCTCGGCGGACACGACCCGGTCCAGCCAGCCGAGACGACCGGGATGGTCGGTCTCGGCCAGCCTGGCGAGTACGAACCCGTCGACGAGCCGGCCGGCAAAACGAACGCGTACCCGCACACCGGGCTGGGCATCGTCGCTGACGTCCTCGGGAACGAGGTAATCGAACTCGCGGTCGAGGTGCGGCAGCGGAAGCATCGGAAGAATGCGCGCGATCGGCAGATCGGTTGCCGCTACCGGCGTCACACCAGCCACCGCACCTCCTTCTCGATCGTCACCCCACACTCGTCGTGGGAGCACCGAGCCGGTGCGAACAGGGTACGTGCGGCAGCATCGCTGCCGGAGTGGAGGGACCTACAGGCCTGCCGCATCCCGGAGCTTGTCGGCGCGATCGGTGGATTCCCACGGAAGATCGATGTCGGTACGTCCGAAGTGACCGTACGCGGCCGTCTGCGCGTAGATCGGGCGCAGCAGGTCGAGGTCGCGGATGATGGCACCGGGACGGAGGTCGAAGACCTCGCTGATCGCCGCCTGAATACGCGCGGGATCGGTCTTCTCGGTGCCGAACGTCTCGACGAACAGACCGACCGGTGCTGCCTTGCCGATCGCATAGGCCACCTGCACCTCGATGCGGTCGGCCAGACCGGCTGCGACCGCATTCTTGGCGACCCACCTCATTGCGTATGCGGCGCTGCGGTCGACCTTCGACGGGTCCTTGCCCGAGAATGCTCCGCCGCCGTGCCGAGCCATGCCGCCGTACGTGTCGACGATGATCTTTCGGCCGGTCAGACCGGCGTCTCCCATCGGACCACCCAGCACGAACTTTCCGGTGGGATTGACCAGCAACCGGACGTTCGAGGTGTCGAGAGTCGGTACGTCCAGCTCTGCGAGTACCGAGCCCAGGACCTTCTCGCGGATGTCGGGAGTGAGCAGGTTGTCGAGGTCGATGTCTGCTGCATGCTGCGTCGAGATCACGACGGTATCGAGACGAACGGCGTCGTCCCCGTCGTACTCGATGGTGACCTGAGTCTTGCCGTCCGGACGCAGATACGGCAGCACACCGCTCTTGCGAACCTCGGTCAGTCTCCGAGAAAGCCTGTGTGCCAACGCAATCGGCAGTGGCATGAGCTCGGGCGTATCGGTGTTGGCGTAGCCGAACATCAATCCTTGGTCGCCGGCACCCTGACGGTCGATCTCGTCGTCGGACAATCCTTCGACGCGGGCCTCGTGCGAATGGTCGACGCCCTGCGCGATCTCGGGTGACTGCGCGCCGATGGCGACGTTCACACCACAGGAGTTTCCGTCGAATCCCTTGGCGGACGAGTCGTATCCGATCTCGAGCACCTTCTCGCGCACGATCTTCGGGATGTCGGCGTAGGCGGTGGTGTTCACCTCACCTGCGACGTGGACCTGGCCCGTGGTGACGAGCGTCTCCACCGCCACTCGGGCTCGCGGATCCTCGGTGAGAAGAGCGTCGAGGATGGAATCGCTGATGGCGTCACAGATCTTGTCTGGATGACCTTCTGTAACGGACTCGCTGGTGAAAAGCCGACTACCGGACTTGCTCACGGACTTCCTCTCGACGCATGTTCTTGCCCGACCCGACGGCTGATGCCGGCCGAGCACTCCACGAAAATTGATGTTCCCTCGGTGTTATCGCCCCTGTGGGAGCCACGCAAACCTTTACGGCGCTGTCGCCCTGGTACCCAGAACGCTAGCTGCTACGACATCGATCGTGCACCCTCGACATCAGCGGGTGTCCGAAGTGGGCCGCGTATCGCGGGAGCGAAGCATCTGGGCGACCGAATCCAACACCCTGCTGGCGAGCAGAGCTTTCGAGCCCTCCCCCAGCGCGGCCTCGGAGCCGTCGGACCCCAACAACCAGCCGTCGTTGTGGTCGACCTCGAAGGCCTTGCCGTCACCCACCGCATTGACGACGAGCAGATCGCAGCCTTTGCGTTCGAGCTTGGCTCGCGCGTAGGTGAGCACGTCACCGTCGGCGTCGCCCGTCTCGGCGGCGAATCCGACGATCACCGTCGACGATCGGACGTCTCCGCTGTGCCGAGCCGACACGAGACCGGCGAGGATGTCGTCGTTGCGGACCAGAGGGATCGACGACGGTTCGTTCGAGCCCTTCTTGATCTTGCTGCTCGCGATGGACTCGGGTCTGAAGTCGGCGACCGCAGCCGCCATCACCACTGCGTCGACGTCGGTCGCATACGAGCGCACCGCGTCCTGCATATCGGACGCGGTCTTCACGTGGACCACATCGACCGCCGCGGGTGCCTCGAGGTCGCTGGTGTACCCGGCGATCAAGGTCACGTGGGCACCGCGCTGGGCTGCGACGCGAGCCAACGCGTACCCCTGCTTGCCGGAACTCCGATTCCCCAGAAAACGAACGGGATCGAGGGGTTCCCGCGTACCACCGGCCGAGATCAGAATTCGCCGTCCCTCGAGATCGCGCGGCATCGCGTCCGCACGTTCGGTCAGCAGCATGGCGAGAGCGAAAATCTCCTCGGGCTCGGGCAGTCGGCCCGAACCGGTGTCGCGTCCGGTCAACCGGCCGGACGCAGGCTCGATCACCTGGGTACCGCGCGATCGGAGCGTGGTGACGTTCGCGACGGTGGCCGGGTGTTCCCACATCTCCGTGTGCATGGCCGGGGCCAACACGACGGGGCACCGAGCGGTCAGCAACGTCGCGGTGAGCAGATCGTCCGCCCGCCCGCCCGCGATTCGAGCCATCAGGTCCGCGGTGGCCGGCGCGACGACGACGAGATCCGCTTCCTGCCCCAGCCGGACGTGCGGCACCTCGGGCACATCGGCGAACACGCCGGTGTGCACCGGCTGGCCGGACAATGCCTCGAATGTTGCGCGGCCGACGAATTCGAGCGCCGACGCAGTCGGAATCACTCGAACCTGATGGCCGTTCTCGGTGAATTTTCGAATGAGCGCACAACTCTTGTAGGCGGCGATACCGCCGCCTACTCCGACGACCACATGCACGTCAGGTGTCCCCTGTCGGGTTCTTATTCGCCTTCGGTGTGCTCGAGGAGGTCTGCGTGAATCTCGCGAAGCGCGATGGACAGCGGCTTTTCCTGCAGACCGGGCTCGACCAGCGGTCCCACGTATTCGAGGATTCCGTCACCGAGCTGGTTGTAGTAGTCGTTGATCTGGCGTGCACGCTTGGCTGCGTAGATGACGAGGGCGTACTTCGACGAGGTGCGCGCGAGCAATTCGTCGATGGGTGGATTGGTGATGCCGAGCGGCGTGTCGTAGGCCGGCAGAGCGCTGCGTCCGTCGAAGTCGGAAACGGCCGCTGAAGTGCTGCTCACTGATGATCTCCTGAAATTGCATCGTTGGTGCTACGAACTAGCTGGTCGGGGCCTCGTGCGCCGTGAATATGGTCAGCTGTTACCGACCGACGACCTACCGACCAACAAGGATACCAACTGTTCGCACGAATGGTCGACATCGGTATTGACAACGACCGTGTCGAACTCGTCCTGTGCCGCCAATTCCACCCTCGCCGTTTCCAGCCGCCGCTCGGTGGCGGCGCTCTCCTCCGTCGCTCGACCTACCAGACGAGAGACCAGGTCTTCCCACGTCGGCGGTGCCATGAACACCAGCAGGGCTTCCGGCTTGGACACCCGAACGGCACGCGCACCGGCCAGATCGAGCTCGAGCAGCACCGGACTGCCGGCTTCCAGAGCGGCGTCCACTGCGGCTGCAGGGGTTCCCGACCGCTGCAGGCCGCCGTGGATACTCGCCCACTCCAACAGCTCACCGTCGGCGATCATCCGGTCGAACTCCTCGGACGACACGAAGTGGTAGTCCTGACCATCCACCTCGCCGGGCCGCGGCGATCGCGTCGTGACCGACACACTGAAGACCAGCTCCGGTAGCGCCGCGCGCACGAGCCGAACGACACTGGACTTGCCGACGCCGGAAGGGCCGGACAGCACCACCAACCGGCCCCGCTTCTTCTCCGGCGCGGACGTCGCCGCAGTGTCACTCACCGTCGTCAGGCCTCGAAATCGAACTTCGTCAACAGCGCTTTGCGCTGCCGATCCCCGAGTCCGCGCAGTCGACGAGTGGGCGCGATCTCCAACTCCGTCATCAGCTCCGCGGCCTTGACCTTGCCCACCTTCGGCAACGCCTCGAGCAATGCGGATACCTTCATCTTGCCGAGAATCTCGTCCGTCTCGGCGTCCTTGAGAACCTGCTTGAGGTCGGTGCCGCCGCGCTTGAGGCGCTCCTTGAGCTCGGCGCGAGCCTTGCGGGCGCTAGCTGCCTTCTCGAGGGCAGCAGCGCGCTGCTCGGGGGTCAACTGGGGAAGGGCCACTGTCGGTTCCTCCGTCTTCTCGTTTCGGGGCGAGCGACCGGTCCGATCAGGATCGGTACGCCGCTCATCGGTAGGTGCCTGCCGAGGACCATCCGTGCAGGGGTTCCCGGTCGATTCGCATTGTCGTCGGCAGCGTTAGCGACCGTACCGACGACGGGCGCTCACCGCTAACCCACCCCCACACGCTCGCCGACGCGACCATGGACTATGCGAGACCCGCTTCGATCTCGTCACGCAACTGCGTCGCCGCCGCACGCAACGCCGTCACCGACGGACCCGCCGCCAGCACACTCCGAGAGGAGTTCGGCAACAGCAGCTCTCGGCAATCACGGAAGATCTCTGCCAGATCGTTCACCGTGGCACCTTGGGCACCCAAGCCGGGCGCGAGCACCGGCCCGCGGTAGCCCGACAGATCGAGGCCGTGATCGCGGGTGGCGCCGACCACCAGGCCCACCGTGTCCGCATCGACACGGTTGCGCGCAGCCGCCGCGTCGACGATCGACTGCGCAACGGACCCACCCGTCGACATCGACGCGTGCTGCAGCGCGGAACCTTCCGGATTCGACGTCCGGGCAAGGACGAACACACCGCGGTCGTTTGCGACAGCTCGGTCGATCGCCGCACCCAACGAGTCGAACCCCAGGTACGGCGACACCGTGACGGCATCGGACGACAACGGAGAACCCGGCTCCAGCCACGCCTGCGCGTACGCATCCATCGTCGTTCCGATATCGCCGCGCTTGGCATCGGCGATCACCAACGTGCCTGCGTCCCGCAACACCCCGACAGTGCGCTCGAGAACCGCATAGCCGGCTGAACCGTACGACTCGAAGAACGCCACCTGAGGCTTGACGACAGCCACCTCACCGACGAACGCCTCCACACACAGCTCGGCGAAGACCTCGAGACCGTCCGCCGAGCGCGGCAGGTCCCACGCCTCGAGCAGAGCCGGATGCGGATCGATGCCGACGCACAGCCGACCGCGCGCGGCGACCGCTGCCCGGAGCCGGTCCGACCAACTGTGGTGATGACTCACGGCAGAACCAGGCCTTCCTTCAGACCCGCATGCAGATCCTGCAGGGAACGAACACCGATTCCACCGGCGATGGCGGCCTCGATGCCCTGCACTGCGGCCGACGCACCCTGCACCGTGGTGATGCACGGAATGTTCTGCGCCACAGCGGCAGAACGGATTTCGTATCCGTCGACGCGGGGACCGGAGTTGCCGTACGGGGTATTGATGACCATCGCGATGTCGCCGGCCAGGATGCGGTCGACGATCGTCTGCTCACCCTCCGGGACATCCTCGCCCGACTGCTTGTACACCTGCTCGCACTTGATTCCGTTGCGCCGCAACACATCTGCGGTTCCTTCGGTGGCCAGGATGTCGAACCCGAGATCGGCGAGTCGTTTCACCGGGAAGATCAACGACCGCTTGTCCTTGTTCGCCACCGACACGAATACTGCACCGCCGGCGGGCAGCGAACCGTACGCGGCGGTCTGACTCTTGGCGAAGGCAGTGCCGAAATCGAAGTCGATACCCATCACCTCACCGGTGGACTTCATCTCCGGGCTGAGCAGTGTGTCGACGCCGGTTCCGTCCGCGCGGCGGAACCTGTTGAACGGCAACACCGCTTCCTTGACGGCGATAGGCGCACCCGCCGGGACGGTGCCACCGTCTCCGGTCTCCGGCAGGATTCCCGCAATCCGAAGTTCGGCGATGCTCTCCCCCAACATCACTCGGGCGCAGGCCTTCGCCAGCTGCACGGCCGTCGCCTTGGACACGAACGGCACCGTCCGGCTGGCCCGAGGGTTGGCCTCGAGGACGTACAGAATGTCGTCCTTGAGGGCGTACTGCACGTTCAGCAGGCCCTGGACACCGATTCCCTTCGCGAGGGCTTCGGTCGATCGACGCACGTTCTCCAAGTCGGTCTTGCCGAGCGTGATCGGCGGGAGCGCACATGCGGAGTCGCCGGAGTGGATGCCGGCCTCCTCGATGTGCTCCATGATGCCGCCGATGTACACCTCGGTGCCGTCGCACAGCGCGTCGACGTCGATCTCCACGGCATCTTCCAGGAACCGGTCGACCAGCACCGGTCGGTCGTCCGAGATCTCCGTCGCATTGGAGATGTAGGTCGCCAGGGATGCCTCGTCGTAGACGATCTCCATACCGCGTCCGCCCAGCACGTACGACGGGCGCACCAACACCGGGTAACCGATTCCTGCGGCGATCTCACGCGCCCCGTCGAACGTCGTCGCGGTGCCGTACTTGGCTGCCGGCAGTCCTGCCGCGTCCAGTACCTTGCCGAACTCTCCGCGGTCCTCGGCGAGGTCGATGGCCTCGGGAGAGGTTCCGACGATGGGTACGCCTGCGGCTTTCAGTCGCTTCGCCAGACCGAGCGGGGTCTGTCCGCCCAGCTGCACGATGACCCCGCGCACCGTTCCCGACGCCGCCTCGGCCCGGTACACCTCGAGCACGTCCTCGAACGTCAGCGGCTCGAAGTACAGGCGATCGGCGGTGTCGTAGTCGGTGGAGACGGTCTCGGGGTTGCAGTTGACCATGACCGTCTCGTAGCCGGCCTCGGACAGCGTCAGCGCCGCGTGCACACAGCTGTAGTCGAATTCGATGCCCTGACCGATGCGGTTGGGACCGGATCCGAGGATCAGGACCTTGGGCCGGTCCGGCTGCGGGGCAACCTCGGTCTCGGCTTCGGGGTCGAGCTCGTAGGTGCCGTAGTGGTACGGGGTCTTGGCCTCGAACTCCGCCGCACAGGTGTCGACAGTCTTGTAGACCGGGTGCACACCGAGCTCGTCGCGCAGCGCCCGCACTCCGTCCTCACCGTCGAGTTCGGGTCGCAGAGCGGCGATCTGGCGATCGGACAGACCGTGGTACTTGGCCTGACGCAGCAGCGCCTCGTCGAATTCGGCCGCCTCGCGAACCTGGACGCCGAGTTCGTGGATCTGCTGGAACTGGTCGAGAAACCACGGGTCGATCTTGGTCGCCTCGAACAGCTGCTCGGGGGTGGCACCGAGAGCGAAGGCCTTCTCGATCCCGTACATCCGACCGTCCTGCGGAACGGACAGGTCCTTCAGCAACGCGTCCAGACTTTCTGCCTCGACCTCAGGGCCGGTCCAGTAGCCCGCGCGCTTGGTTTCGAGCGAGCGCATCACCTTGCCGAAGGCCTCGGTGAAGTTGCGGCCGATGGACATCGCCTCGCCGACGGACTTCATCGTCGTGGTCAGCGTGCCGTCGGCACCGGGGAACTTCTCGAACGCGAATCGCGGTGCCTTGACCACCACGTAGTCCAGCGTCGGCTCGAAGCAGGCCGGCGTCTCCTTGGTGATGTCGTTGACGATCTCGTCGAGGGTGTACCCGATGGCCAGCTTGGCGGCCATCTTGGCGATCGGGTAGCCCGTGGCCTTGGACGCCAGAGCCGACGAGCGTGACACGCGCGGGTTCATCTCGATGACGACCAGTCGGCCGTCGGCCGGATCCATGGCGAACTGGATGTTGCAGCCACCGGTGTCGACGCCCACCTCGCGCAGGATGTCGATGGAGAGGTCGCGCATCTTCTGGTACTCGCGGTCGGTCAGCGTCATCGCGGGCGCAACGGTGACCGAGTCACCGGTGTGCACGCCGACCGGGTCGACGTTCTCGATGGAACAGACGATGACCACGTTGTCGCGGCCGTCACGCATGAGCTCGAGCTCGTATTCCTTCCAGCCGAGGATGGACTCCTCGATCAGCACGTTGGCCGTCGGGGACGCCGCCAGGCCGCCTCCCGCGATCCGAGTCAGGTCCTCGTCGTTGTAGGCCAATCCCGAACCGAGCCCACCCATCGTGAACGACGGCCGGACGACGACCGGGAAACCGAGCTCGGCGACGGTCTCGCGTACCTCGTCCATCGTGTAGCAGACGGCCGACTTGGCGGATTCTCCACCGACCTTGGCGACGATGTCCTTGAACTTCTGTCGGTCCTCGCCGCGCTGGATCGCGTCGAAGTCGGCACCGATCAGTTCGACGCCGTACTTGGTGAGAATGCCCTGATCGTGCAGAGCGACAGCAGCATTGAGAGCCGTCTGTCCGCCCAGGGTCGCGAGTACGGCCTGGATGGGGTGGCCCTGCTCGGCCTCGCGAGCGAAGATCTTCTCGATGAACTCCGCGGTGATCGGCTCGACGTACGTCGCGTCGGCGAACTCCGGGTCGGTCATGATCGTGGCCGGGTTCGAGTTGACGAGGCTGACCCGCAGGCCTTCCTCACGAAGCACTCGACACGCCTGGGTGCCGGAGTAGTCGAACTCGCAGGCCTGGCCGATGACGATCGGGCCGGATCCGATGACCAGGACGTGGTTCAGGTCTGTGCGGCGTGGCATTACTTCTTCTCCTGAAGGACGCTGGTGAAACGGTCGAAGAGGTAGGCGGCGTCGTGCGGGCCGGCCGCGGCCTCGGGGTGGTACTGCACCGAGAAGGCGCTGCCGCCGATCAGCTCGACGCCCTCGACGGTGCCGTCGTTGGCGCAGGTGTGGCTGATTCGTGCTCGACCGAAGTCGGTGTCGAACTCCTCGCCGGCTTCACCTTCGAGTGCGAACCCGTGATTCTGCGCGGTAATCGCGATGCGACCGGTGGTGTGCTCGATGACCGGGATGTTCATGCCGCGGTGGCCGAACTTCATCTTGTACGTGCCGCGACCCAGTGCCCGCCCGAAGATCTGGTTGCCGAAGCAGATGCCGAACAGCGGCAGCTCTCGTTCGAGTACCTGCCTTGTCAGCGCGACACTCGTGTCTGCCGTGGCCGGGTCTCCCGGGCCGTTGGACAGGAACACACCGTCCGGGTTCAGTTCGAGAACCTGCTCGATGCTGGTGTTCGACGGCACCACGTGCACGCGGATACCGCGCTCGGCGAACATTCGTGGAGTGTTGGTCTTGATGCCGAGATCGACTGCCACGACGGTGAATCGAGCGTCGCCGGTCGGTTCGATGGTGTACCCGGCACCGGTGGTCACCTCGCCGGCGAGATCCGCGCCGAGCATGGACTGCTGACCGGTCACCTGCTCGAGCATCTCTTCAGAGGTGCCAAGGGCGTCGCCCGAGAACACTCCCGCCCGCATCGAACCGCGCGTACGCAGGTGCCGAACCAGGGCACGCGTGTCGATTCCGGCGATGCCGACGACGTTCTGCGCCTCGAGCTGGTCTTGCAGCGTTCCGGTCGAGCGCCAGCTCGACGTCCGGCGCGCTGGATCTCGAACGACGTAACCGGCGACCCAGATCTTGTTGGGATCCTGGGCACTGGCCGCCTCGCCGTCCTCCTGGTTCCAGCCGGTGTTACCGATCTGCGGAGCCGTGGCCACCACGATCTGGCGGTGGTAGCTCGGATCGGTCAGCGTCTCCTGGTATCCGGTCATACCGGTGCAGAAGACGGCTTCGCCGAGCGTGCGTCCCTGGGCCCCGAACGTGGTGCCGCGGAACGTCCGGCCGTCCTCCAGAACAAGAACTGCGCTGCTCACGCGGTTTCCTCCTTGGTTTCTCCGGTGAAACCCTCTGTCCACACCGGGTAGATCTGCTTGTCGTCGGCCCTGAAGCCGGTGTCTATCTCGGTCCCCGTCGGCAACTCCCATCGGATCACCAGGAGACCGTCCTTGGTCATGACCTTGCCCGCGAGTCCGCGCTCGGTACGGATCGCCCGGATCGATTCGTTCGGAATCCAGATGGGTGACTCGCCGTCCCGATCGAGGAGGATTCCCTTCTCGTGTCGTGACAGCTCGCCGGTGGCGCGGTGGCCGATGTCGCCCACGGCGATCCGGTCCTGCCAACTCGGCGCAATGGTGCTGCCGACGTAGAGCCCGGTGGCCGGCTGGATTCGGTTGGCACCCAGGTCGTCCGGCACGGCCGGGAACTCGCCGATGCGTCCTTCCTGACGCTTCTGACGCCCGCGCCAACCCCGGAAGATCAGCGCGATCATCAGCGCCCAGAACAGGATGAAGCCGATGACGATGAGAACTCTGTCCACGGCTCTACTCCCCTGCCCTGTTCGCCACGACTCCGTCGCGGACGGTGATACGTCCACGGAAGACGGTCGTGGTCACCTTGGACGAGAAGCTCATGTCCTCGAACGGTGTGTTGTGTGCGACGCTGGCGAGCTTCTTGCCCGACACCGTCCAGTCGGCCTTCGGATCGACCAGCGTCAGGTTGGCGATTTCGCCCACCTCGATCGGACGGCCCTGATCGGCCAGGCCGACGATCTCGGCCGGACGTTCGCTCATGACCCTCGCCACACCGCGCCAGTCCAGCAGACCCGGGTTCACCATCGTGTCGACGACGATCGACAGCGCGGTCTCCAGTCCGAGCATCCCGGGCCGCGCGATGGAGAACTCACAGCACTTGTCCTGCTCGGCATGCGGTGCGTGATCGGTTGCCACGCAATCGATCACGCCGTCGGCAAGACCCCTGCGCAACGCGTCCACGTCGGACTTCTCGCGCAACGGCGGGTTCACCTTGTTGACGGCGTCGTACGTCTCCAGACGCGAGTCGTCGAGGAGCAGGTGATGGGGCGTTACCTCGGCGGTGATCGAAATTCCCTGCCCCCGAGCCCATTTCAGCAACTCGACGGTGCCGGCAGTGGAGGCATGGCAGATGTGCACCCGCGCATTCGCGTCCCGAGCGAGCAGGGCATCGCGCGCGACGATCGATTCCTCGGCGGCACGGGGCCATCCGGTGAGACCGAGCCGGGCGGCGTTGGGACCCTCGTGAGCGACCGAACCGACGGTCAATCGCGGTTCTTCCGCATGCTGGGCGATCAACACTCCGAGCGAACTCGAGTACTCCAGTGCGCGACGCATGATCAAGGGATCGTCGACGCAGTGGCCGTCGTCGGAGAACATCTTGACCCGACCGACCCCGGCAGCCATCGTGGCCATCTCGGCCAGCTGCTTGCCTTCGAGCCCCACGGTGACGGCCCCGACGGGGTGCACGTCGACGAGCCCGACTTCCTGTCCGCGGCGCCACACATGGTCGGTCACGACGACCGAATCCGCGACCGGCGAGGTGTTGGCCATGGCGAACACGGCGGTGTACCCGCCCAGAGCGGCTGCGGCGGAGCCGGATTCGATGGTCTCGGTGTCTTCCCGACCGGGCTCCCGCAGATGGGTGTGCATGTCGACGAATCCGGGCAGCAGAACCTGGCCGCGCGCCTCGACCACGTCGGCACCGTCGGCGTCGACGTCAGGCCCGATCTCGACGATCTCCTCGCCAGTGATCAGGACGTTCGTTTCGGGGCCCTCGCCGTACAGCAGGACTCCACGCAGCAGTACCGACGGTGCCGGAGCGGTCATGATGCTCCCCCGTCCGAACCGACCAGCAATCGGAACAGGACTGCCATCCGCACGTGAACTCCATTCGTAACCTGTTGCAAGACTGCAGTTTTGGGTGAGTCAGCCACCGAGGACGCGATCTCCATACCGCGCAGCATCGGCCCCGGATGCAGCACCACGGCGTGCTCGGGCAGCAAGTCGAGTCGGCGCTGCGAAAGCCCGTACGTGATCGAGTACTCCCGCGCCGACGGAAAGAACCCGCCGTTCATCCGCTCGGCCTGCACCCGAAGCATCAACACCGCGTCCAACCCGGGTAGCTCGGCATCGATGTCGTGCGAGACCCGAACCGGCCAGCCCTCGACACCGACCGGCAGCAGAGTCGGTGGCGCTACCAGCACGACGTCGGCTCCGAGGGTGGACAGGAGAATCGCGTTCGATCGCGCTACCCGGCTGTGCAGAACATCGCCGACGATCGCGATCCGGCGACCGGAGATATCGCCCAGGCGTTGCCGAACCGTCAGGGCATCGAGTAGCGCCTGAGTGGGGTGTTCGTGGGTACCGTCGCCCGCATTGATGACCGCAGGACCGGCACCAGCGGAACGACCATCGAGACCAGCGCCTTGGTCGGCGGTCCACCGGGCGATCTGGTGCGCGGCACCGGACGCAGGGTGGCGGACGATGAGTGCGTCGGCACCGGCCGCACGCAGGGTCATCGCAGTGTCGCGGAGGGACTCCCCCTTGGATACCGACGAACTGCTGGCGCTGACGTTGATCACGTCGGCACTCATCCATTTGCCCGCGACCTCGAACGACACCCGTGTTCGGGTGGAGTTCTCGAAGAAGACGGTCATGATCGTCCGGCCGCGCAATGTCGGCAGCTTCTTGACCTCGCGACCGAGCAGTGCCTGCTCGAAACGTTCGGCCTCGTCGAGTAGTTCGGTGGCGGATTCTGCGGTGAGGTCGGCGACCGACAGCAGGTGTTTCATCGCGTCGATCCTCCCTCGGACAAGCTGACGCCATCCCGCCCGTCGTGCTCGGAGAGCAGCACCGAGACGTCCTCGGAGCGGGCCGTGGGCACGTTCTTGCCCACGTAATCCGCCCGGAGGGGAAGTTCGCGGTGGCCGCGATCGATCAGGACCGCGAGTTGGACGGCGCGAGGGCGTCCGACATCGCGCAGCGCGTCGAGCGCCGAGCGGACGGTACGGCCGGAAAACAGCACGTCGTCGACCAGAACGACCAGGGCATCGTCGACTCCGCCGGTCGGCACCGAGGTGCGTTCGAGTGGACGGTGCGGCTTGTTGCGCAGATCGTCGCGGTACAGGGTGATGTCGAGCGAGCCGAGCGGGGGCCGCACGCCGGAGAACGCCTCGATACGTTCGGCGAGACGCTCGGCCAGAGTGGTACCGCGAGTGGGAATGCCCAGCAGCACGACACGCGGCGAGTCGGGAGCGTCGAGCGCGGTCTTCTCGATGATCTGGTGAGCCATACGAGAGATGGTCCGACCTACATCGGCTGCGGACAGCAACTCGCGGACGGCAGAATCGGCGGATGAACTTTCGGGCGCAGGCAAACTACGACCTCCTTCTCCGCCTCTCTGGACGGATCGTTAAAGGATGTCTGGCACTAGAACTGCGTAAAGCCTAGCAACGCTCTGCGAACCGGACCCACCAGGCTCGCAGAGCGTTCGGTCACACTGCCGTGGACGGGTGTGTCACTGATCGGAGTCGACCGTCGCATCGTCCGGGCCTGCGGCCTGGGGACGCGACGACACAGCTGCCGCAGCGGCGCGAACCTGCGGTGCCACGAGCACGATCTGGCCGAGTACACCGTTGACGAAGCCCGGCGAATCGTCGGTGGACAGCTGCTTGGCCAGCTCGACGGCCTCGTCGACAGCAACGACCGGTGGGACGTCGGTGGCGTGGAAGAGCTCCCACACCGCGACCCGCAAGATCGCCCGATCGACTGCGGGCAGGCGGCCGATCGTCCAATCCTTGAGATGATCGGCGATCACGCCGTCCAGTCGGTCCAGGTTCTCTGCCACCCCCTCGACCAGCGTGGAGGTGTACTCACTGACCGGTGCGATCGTGTCGTCGCCGCGCGCGAGTTCGATCCGTTCGCTGGTCAGATTCACCGGGTCGACGTTGCGCGCTTCTGCCTCGAACAGGAAATCCACGGCACGCTTGCGGGCCTTGTGGCGCGCACCCAGCTTCTTCGCGCCGGGGACGCCGTTCTGCGAACCGGAGGATGTCGACTTCTTCGATGACACGTTAGGAGTTCACACGCCCGAGGTAGTTGCCGTCACGGGAATCGACCTTGAGCTTGTCGCCGGTGTTGATGAACAACGGCACCGAGATCTCGGCTCCGGTCTCGAGCGTGGCCGGCTTGGTGCCACCGGTCGAGCGGTCTCCCTGCAGGCCGGGGTCGGTGTGCTTGACCTCGAGCTCGACGGTGACGGGCAGCTCGACGTACAGCGGGACGCCCTCGTGCATCGCGACCTGGACGCGAAGGTTCTCGAGCAGGAATCGCGCGCCGTCGCCGACGGTCGCCTCACCGATGGAGAGCTGATCGTAGGTGTCGGCATCCATGAACACGTAGTCGCTACCGTCGTGGTAGAGGTACGTCATGTCGCGTCGGTCGACCGTTGCGGTCTCGACCTTCACACCGGCGTTGAACGTCTTGTCTACGACCTTGCCCGACAGCACGTTCTTGAGCTTGGTTCGCACGAACGCAGGCCCCTTACCGGGCTTGACGTGCTGAAATTCGATGATCGACCACAGCTGGTTCTCCAGGTTGAGAACCAGTCCGTTCTTGAAATCGCTGGTGGAAGCCACTTGCTTCGCGTCTCCTCAATCGTTTGTGCGCGTGACGCGCCGTCGGTCACGTGCGGGATTCGCTCCCGCCCGCGCGCTAGACGGACGTGAGTTCCTTGCTTGTCAGGGTGAGCAGTTCCGGACCCTCGTCGCGAACGACGAGTGTGTCCTCGATCCGAACGCCGCCGCGGCCGGAGAAGTAGACACCCGGTTCGACGGTGACCGCTGCACCGCTCAGCAGTGTACCGGTGCTCGACTTCGCGATTCCCGGCGCTTCGTGAATTTCGAGGCCGACTCCGTGACCGAGCCCGTGCAGGAAGTACTCGCCGTACCCTGCCTCCTCGATGACCGACCGCGATGCGGCGTCGACCGAAGCGGTCTCGATACCGGGTGCCAGCGCCTCGCGACCTGCGGCCTGCGACCGCTGCACCAGTTCGTACAGCTCGCGCTGCCACTGCGCCGGCTCGCCGATGACGAAGGTGCGCGTCATGTCCGAGTGGTACCCGGCCACCAGCGCGCCGAAGTCCAGCTTCACGAAGTCCCCCTCGGCCAGTACGGCGTCGGTCGGCCGGTGATGCGGCACCGCGGAGTTCGCCCCGGCGGCAACGATGGTCTCGAACGAGACGGCGTCGGCACCGTGATCGAGCATCAGCGATTCGAGCTCGCGAGCCACCTCACGCTCGGTCCGGCCCGCGCGAATCCCGCCGCCGCTCAGAAGCTCGGCGAGCGCGTCGTCGGCGGCGCGGCACGCGTCTCGAAGCACACCCACCTCGTACTCGTCCTTGACCATGCGCAGCGATTCCACGACTCCCGGCGCACGCACCAGTTCGAGGCCGCCGTCGAGCTCGGCCCACGCCCGATGGGCGTCGACCGTGACCACATGACTCTCGAAGCCGACACGGGTGCCGCGACCGGAAATACCGGAACCGAGCAGGTGCAGCGCCGACGGGCGGTCGATCTCTGCGCGCAGATCGGGAACCTGCTCGGCGACCTGGGTGACGTAGCGGCCGTCGGTGCAGATCACTGTTCGCTCGTCACCTCCGGTCGACACGAGCAGCGCGGCATTCGAGCCGGTGAAGCCGGTCAGGTAGCGCACATTGAGCAGGTCGGTGATCAGAATCGAGTCGAGGCCGTCCTGGGTCAACAGCTCTCGCAAGGCACCGCGGCGGGCGCCGAAATCAGCAGACATGTTCCCGACATTACTGGTCGGCCGTCAACGGATCGGGAGCCTCGGCTGCGCCGCCCCCACTGCGAACCTGTGGGCCCCGACACACAATCGGCCACGTGCGGATATGCTGTGCCGCATGACTGGGTGGGCAGTGCGTGGCATAGGTATGGCTTTGATCAACGTCGTCGCTCGACTGCTGCTGGGGGCAGCGGTGTCGATGTGGCCTCTGAGCGGTTCGGCGCTGCGATGGGTGGCGTATGCCCTCGTCGTGCTCGTCATCGCCGTCTGGGCCGGCATCGACGGGATCCGCGACCGACGCAGGAACCCGGACCCGGACAAGGGCGAGGACCTGACGATGGTCTGGCTGAAGGCTGCTGTGGTCGGCGGACTGCTCGCCGGATTGCTCAGTTGGATCATCGATTTCTTCGTCGACTTCAGCCTGGGTCAGAACGGACTGATCTTCGAGCTGACCTCGGGCGCAGCGTTCACGATCCTGACGGTGTTCGTCGTCGCGA
Source organism: Rhodococcus sp. NPDC077669 (assembly GCF_040686915.1). Taxonomy (NCBI): domain Bacteria; kingdom Bacillati; phylum Actinomycetota; class Actinomycetes; order Mycobacteriales; family Nocardiaceae; genus Rhodococcus; species Rhodococcus sp. NPDC077669. Next base: position 327,424 of record NZ_JBFBMD010000004.1, read on the forward strand.
GCATCGCGATGTTCGTCGGCAGGCAGATCGTCAACCGCGAGGCGAAGAAGAAGTTGGCCACCTCCGACGCCGAGCGAGCACACGAGCGCCAGCTGGTGAACGCGGGCTCGGCCGAGCAGGCGGACCGGGCGGGCACGCGGTCGCAGGCCGAACCGCAATGGGCACCCGAGCACGGCGAGGCCGACACCGAGGTGTTCTCGGCTGTCGACGCCTACGGCAAGCCCCGGATGGACAAGCGCGGCAACCGTCGCGGGAGCGCCGACGCCTCCTGATCCACGCGACACACGTCCAACGGGCGGTGGTCGATGCAGTGTTTGCATCGACCACCGCCCGTTGTGTGTTCGGAGTGTGTCCCAGGCCTACAACACCCGGATCTACAACATGATGGCGGAACCACCGGCCGCCGGAGCCTCGCGCCCCACAGCCGAGAAAGCCGCGACGAGCAGAGCCGGATCCGGGCCCTCGAGTCGACCGGGCTTGGCCAATCCGTCCAGGACGACGAATCGAAGCAAGCCTGCGCGGTTCTTCTTGTCCGTCTGCATTCCCTTGAGCAGATCCGCGAACGCGTGCTCGTCGTAGGTCACCGGCAGGCCGACCGATTCGAGAATCGCCCGATGGCGGTCCGCGGTCGCGTCGTCGAGCCGGCCCGCCAGACGACCGAGCTCGGCGGCAAACACGAGCCCGACCGACACCGCAGCTCCGTGCCGCCAGCGATACTGCTCGCGTCGCTCGATGGCGTGGGCGAGGGTGTGCCCGTAGTTCAGGATCTCCCGTAGATTCGATTCCCGCAGATCGGCGGCCACGACCCTGGCCTTGACTTCCACGGACCGTCTGATGAGCTCCGGCAGTACGTCGCCGGTCGGATCGAGCGCCGCAGCGGGGTCTGATTCGATGATGTCCAGAATCACCGGGTCGGCGATGAAGCCGGTCTTGATCACCTCGGCCAGGCCCGACACGATCTCGTTCTTCGGCACGGTCTCGAGTGTCGCGAGGTCGACCAGCACCGCGGCCGGTTCGTGGAACGAGCCGACCAGGTTCTTGCCGGCATCGGTGTTGATTCCGGTCTTTCCACCGACGGCGGCGTCGACCATGGCCAGCAGAGTCGTCGGAACGTGGACGATTCGAACGCCGCGCATCCACGTCGCCGCCACGAAACCGGCGAGATCGGTGGCCGCGCCGCCGCCGAGCGAGACGATGGCGTCACTTCTGGTCAGGCCGATGCGTCCCAGCACCTCCCAGCAGAATCCGGCGACCGCGAGGTCCTTGCCGTCCTCGGCGTCCGGAACTTCGATGCGGTGTGCATCGATCCCCTTGTCCGCCAATGCAGCTCGCACTGCTTCGGCCGTCTCGGCCAGGGGTGGCTGATGGAAGATCGCGACCGTCGCGGTTCCGGCGAGCTCGTCGACGAGGTCCGTCAACAGGCCTCGGCCGATGATCACCGGGTACGGGTTGGCACTCTCGACCTGGACGCGTACGGGCTCTGTCATCGAATCACCTTCATCTACTGGGGGTTTCGTCGTTCACTTCGCGAACGGGCACCGGTGCGAGAGCAGTGAGCTTGGCCACCAACTGATTCACGACTCGGGCCGGACTACGACTGTCCGTCCGCACTCGCACGGTGGCAACCGAGCGATAGAGGGGGCGGCGGTGACGCATCAATTCCTGGTACTTGGCGCGCGGGTCCGGGCCCGCGAGCAGTGGCCGAGACGTGTTGGCTCCAGTTCGCCGAAGCCCCTCCGACACACTGATTTCCAGATAGACCACAGTGTGCGCGGCGAGCAGCTTTCGGGTTGCAGCCGACAATACGGCTCCGCCGCCGAGGGAAAGAATGCCGTCGTGCGAGGCCAGGGCATCGGCGACGATCCGCTCTTCGATCTCGCGAAATGCAGGCTCACCGTCGTGCGAGAAGATATCGGCGATGGTTCGCCCGGCTTTTCGTTCGATGGCCACGTCGGTATCGAACAGATCCAGATTCAACGCCTGGGCCAGTCGCCGTCCGATGGTCGATTTTCCTGCACCCGGCGGTCCGACGAGGACCGCGTACGGGCTCATCGCGGAGGTCGGGCGGCGGTGCCCTTCACGTAGTGGTCGACGTTGCTCGTCGTCTCCGCCAGCGAATCCCCACCGAACTTCTCCAACGCTGCCTGCGCGAGTACAAGGGCAACCATCGTCTCCGCCACGACTCCGGCGGCCGGAACAGCGCACACGTCCGAGCGCTGGTGGATGGCAACCGCTTCGTCGCCGGTCGACATGTCCACCGTCGACAGCGCGCGGGGAACCGTGGAGATGGGCTTCATCGCGGCGCGCACCCGCAGAGCCTCACCGTTGGTCATTCCGCCTTCGATCCCGCCCGCGCGGTTCGTCGAGCGGAGAATTCCGTCGGGCCCTGGCTTGATCTCGTCGTGTGCGACACTGCCGCGTCGGCGCGCGGTCTCGAAACCGTCGCCCACCTCGACACCCTTGATCGCCTGGATGCCCATCAGCGCAGCCGCCAGTCTGGCGTCGAGCTTGCGTTCACCCGAGACGAACGAGCCGAGGCCGACCGGCAGTCCGTGCACGACGACCTCGACGATGCCGCCGAGGGTGTCGCCGTCTTTCTTGGCGGCTTCGATCTCGGCGATCATGGACTCCTCGGCGGCCTTGTCGAAGGCCCGCACCGGAGACTCGTCGATGGCATCGATGTCCGCGCCCGCGGGCGGCGGGCCGACGTAGGGATCCGAGGCACCGATGGAGATCACGTGCGAGACGACGTCGATGCCGAACGCCTGCTTCAGGAACAGCCGCGCGACCGTTCCGATCGCCACCCGCGCCGCGGTCTCACGCGCACTGGCACGCTCGAGCACCGGACGTGCGTCGTCGAAGCCGTACTTGAGCATCCCGGAGAAGTCGGCATGCCCGGGTCGTGGTCGAGTCAGTGGAGAGTTGCGGGCCAGATCGGCGAGGACGGCCTCGTCGACGGGGTCGGCCGACATCACCTGTTCCCACTTCGGCCATTCGGTGTTGCCGACCTCGATCGCCACCGGCCCGCCCATGGTCCGGCCGTGACGAACGCCGCCCGTGAGGGTCACCTTGTCCGCTTCGAACTTCATGCGGGCACCGCGGCCGTAACCGAGGCGACGGCGAGCGAGTTGGCGAGCAATGTCGTCCGAGGTCACCTCGACTCCCGCGACCATTCCTTCGAGGATGGCGACGAGAGCGGGTCCGTGGGATTCTCCGGCAGTTATCCAGCGCAGCACTCGAACATCTTTTCACGCCGTGGCCGCCGCAACTGCCAGCAGGGTGGCCGCGCACATCGACGGCCCGTGCGCGATGCGCGCACAGGGGTATCCGCAGGCCGCCGCGACCGACCCCACCACGGCTGTGGCCACCGGCGCCGCCAACGCCGCGACGGTCCACCCGGCTGTACCGCCCAGGCAAGCGATCGAACCCACCGACCAGGCGAGCTTGACGTCACCCGCGCCGAACGCCCTCGGCGCACCGAGATGAACCACGAGGTAGATGCCGAACAGCAGCCCGCCGCCCAGCAGAGCCTGAGCTGAACCCGTCGCCACCAGCACTGCCGGAACCACGACCGCACCGGGAACGGTCAACACGTTCGGCAGCCGGCGACACCCCAGATCGACGGCGATCAGCGCAGCGAACCACCACGTCAGTACGCACCAGGTGATCAGCCCCCACGACGCGGCATGCGGGCTGTCCCCGAATCTCCACCACGCCCACCCGGATCCGAGGACACACAGCGCCGGTAGAAGACGCGGCTGCCATCGACGCAACACGACGCGCAGCACCACACCGACCACAGCACCGACCGTGACAGCAACACCCAGACTCCACATGGCTCGAAGCGTCGCACCGAGACGAACCGAGTCGCGCGCACAATCCAGGTCACGAAAAGACCTGTGGACAACCGCCACCCTGTGAACAACCGTCGCCCTGTGCACAGCCGATGATCGACGGGTGCCGATGGAGGTTGCCAGTCGGTCGACCACAGAACGCGGCTACCGAACGACGCCGAGCGCCTCTCGCATGGCCGATCGTGGTGCCGGCATACCGGTGAATTGCTCTACCTGCCCGTAGGCCTGGTTGAGCAGCATCGACAGTCCGCTGATGACGGTTCCGCCGGCGTCGTCGACCGCAGCGGCGAGTGCGGTCGGCCAGGGGTCGTAGATCGCATCGAGTACGACGGGTGCCCGGCCGAGAGCGGCCGCGAAGGGGGCAACCCCGGCTGCGGGGACGGTGCTGACCAGCACGGCCGACGCCGCTGCGACGTCGGCGAGCCCGGGATCGGTGAACTGTGCGAAGTCGGCGCGGAGCCCGGCGGCCACCGCGCACCCGAGAGTGGCCGTCGCACGATCGGCCGATCGAGCAACCACCGTGACCGACGCGGCACCCAGTGTTGCCAGGGCCACGATCGCGGGTCTCGACGTACCTCCTGCACCCACCACCGTCACGGCGGCACCGGTCAGATCGTCGATTCCAGCATCTCGCAGTGCGCCGACGACACCGTCCACGTCCGTGCAGTCCGCCCGCCATCCCGACGCCGTCCGCAGCAGAGTGTTGGCCGACCCGGCCAGGACGGCGCGTTCGGTACGTTCCGACGCGTACGTCAGAGCAGCGACTTTGCCGGGCATCGTCACCGACACGCCGACCCAATCCGGCCCGAAACCGTCGACCAGTCCGGGAAGTTGCTCGGCAGTGCACTCGATACGGTCGTAGGTCCACTCGTCGAGGCCGAGGGCGCGGTAGGCCGCCCGATGGAGCACCGGTGACTTCGAGTGCTCGATCGGGCTGCCGAGTACGGCGGCACGCATGTCAGCGGCCGCTGTCGAGGAATCCGGCTTCCACCTTGCCGATGTTGGCCAGGTGCTCGTCGTAACTGCGGGTGAACAGCGTCTCCCCAGCCTGGTTGATGGTCACGAAGTACAGCCAGTCTCCGTCGGCCGGCATCTCGACGGCCTGTACCGCACCGATGCTCGGGGACGAGATCGGAGTGGCGGGCAGCCCTTCGCTGGCATAGGTGTTCCAGGGCGTCACCGTGGCGCGATCGGCGTCGGTGGTGGCCACCTCGGTGGTGTCGAGCGAGTAGTTCACCGTCGAGTCGAATTCGAGCTTCTGCGGCACCGCGAGACGGTTGAGGATCACCCGCGCCACTTTGCTGAAGTCCTGTGGCAGGGATTCACGCTCCACCAACGAGGCCGCGACGAGTGTGTCGTACGGGGTCAGTCCGGAGTTGCTGCCCGCGGTGAGGATTCCGGTGTCCTCGTACCGGGTGGCGCTCTCGGACACCAGTTGTTTCAGGATGTCCGCAGGAGCGGCGCTGGGATCGAAGTCCCACGTTCCGGCGGCGATCAGACCTTCGAGCTGGCGGTCTCGGTCCGGCACGCCCTCGACGCGGTCGGTTGCCCACTGCGGCACTCCCAGGGCCGCCGGATCGTCGACTGCTCCTGCTGCGTTGAGATCGTCGTAGCTGATGCACGTCGGACTGCCACTGCCGGTCCGATCCACGCAGCTGGCCTCGGAAATCAAGGTATAGATCCCCTTCTTGACCGAACCGGTGTTGACGTCTCTCGCGTCGTGGAGTTGACGCCCCTCCGAGATGACCATGTTTCCCACCCGCGAGGCAGGATCCACCAGCTCCTCGACCGCGCGGGAAGCCGGAACACCGCTGGTGAGCAGGTAGAAGCCCGGCTGGACCGACGTGATCGCATTGTTCTGCAGCGCAGCTTCGAGGAACGCTCCGGAACTCGCCACCACGCCCTTGTTCGCAGCCTCGGTACCAATTTGCTGGGCGGTGTCGTTGGGATGGACCTGAATCACGACTCCGTCACCGGACGAACCGGCCGCGAAGTCCTCGTTCGGTGTCGTTCGATTCCCGAACTTGTTCACTGCGAAGTACCCCCCTCCTGCCACGGCGACGACCAACAGCAGCCCGAGAACCAGGGCGACGACTCGGCCACGACGCTTCCGGCTGGACGCAGCGCGTTCCCTGCGACCGGCGGCGCGGCTCCGACCCACGGCCTGCGGCATCGCTCCGGCATCCGGGTCGACTACCGGGCCGCCGCCGGCCTCGCGATCCGCACGACGGGTGCCCTGCGTATGCGGTTCACTGCGTTGCGGCGGCCGGGACCGATTCATACTCCGGTGGAACTCACTGCCCTCGTCCACGCGATACCCGATCGGATCGGTGTGGGCCTCGTCCGGGGCCACCCGCCGTCGACCCCGATCATCGGACCCATGGTTGCTCACTCGTCGACCTCCGTCGATCCTGAATTCGTCGTTGCTCGGTGCGCCGCGGCCCGTCGTTCGTCGAGCCAACCCTGCAGTATCGCTACCGCGGCGGCCTGGTCGATGACCGATCGCTGATCCTTCGCGCGCACACCACTCTCCCGTAAGGCACGCGACGCGCTCACCGTAGTCAGTCTCTCGTCCGCCATGCGAATCGGCACGTCGCCCAACCTCCTGTGCAGAGAACGGCCGAATCTCTCCGCCGCGTCGACTGCACTTCCACGTTCACCGCGCAACGTCCGAGGCAGTCCGATGACGACCTCGACGGCCTCGTACTCGGCAATGATCTCCGCCACCCGGACGACGTCCGGCGCATCGGGCCCCTTGACCTTGGACCGCGGCACCGTTTCGACGGGCGTCGCGAGGACACCGTCGGGGTCGGACGACGCGATGCCGATGCGAACGCTCCCGACGTCGATGCCGATGCGTCGGCCGCGGCCCGGATCGTCGACGCCGGGTCGATCGGGGCCTCGCCCCTGAGTCGGCACGATCGTCAGTGGGTGGTGAGTTCGGTCAATCGCGCCCGAGCGGCGTCGATCCCTGCGGCGATGCCCGCGACATCCGAGCCCGATCCCTGGGCGAGTTCGGGCTTGCCACCACCTCGGCCACCGATGCTCGGGCCGAACGACGCGACCAGCTCGCCGGCCGCGATTCCGGTCTCCTGGGCGGCCTTGTTCACCGAGACCACGAACGGGACCTTGCCACCGACCGTGCCGAACAGCACGACCACGGCCGGATCCGTCCCGAGTCGGCCGCGGATGTCGGTGGCCAGCGTGCGCAGGTCGTTCCCGCCGACGCCGTCGGGTGCCTGCGCGACGACTGCTCGCACGTCACCGAACCGTTCGGTCTTACCGACGTACTCTCCCGCCGAGGCCAGTACGGCCGCGGCCTTGACCGACTCCAGTTCCTTCTCGGCGACCCGAAGACGCTCCACCAGGTTCTCGATGCGCGCCGGCACCTCCTCGGACGGGACCTTCAACGACGACGCGACGCCGGCCAACAGCGCGCGTTCCTTCGCCAGGTAGCGGTACGAGTCGAGGCCGACGAAGGCTTCGACGCGGCGTACTCCCGAGCCGACCGAGGATTCGCCGAGGATGGTGACCGGACCGATCTGCGACGAGTGTTGGACGTGAGTGCCACCGCAGAGTTCCATCGAGAACGGCCCGCCGATCTCGACCACGCGGACCTCGTCGCCGTAGTTCTCGCCGAACAGCGCCATGGCCCCCATCTTCTTGGCGCTGTCGAGGTCGGTGACGAGGGTGTTGACCTCGTAGTCCGAGCCGACCGCATCGTTGGCGACATTCTCGATGTCGTCGCGCTGCGCCTCGGACAACGCGCCCTGCCAGGAGAAGTCGAAGCGCAGGTACCCCGGCTTGTTCAGCGAGCCTGCCTGCGTCGCATTGGGTCCGAGCACCTGGCGCAGTGCGGCGTGCACCATGTGCGTGCCCGAGTGTCCTTGGGTGGCGCCCTTGCGCCAGGCGTGGTCGACGTCGACATGCACGGTGTCGCCCTCGGTGATCTGGCCGGCATCGACCACGGACTTGTGGGTCCACACCTTCTTGGCGATCTTCTGCACATCGTTGACCTTGACGGTCAGGCCGGGTGCGGTGATGGTGCCGATGTCGGCGATCTGACCACCGGATTCCGCGTACAGCGGGCTGCGGTCGAGGATGATCTCCACGCTCTCGCCGGCGACCGCGGTCGGAACCCGAACGCCGTTGGAGATCAACGCGAGAACCGTTGCCTCGGAACCGAGTTCGTCGAACCCGGTGAACTCGGTCGGCGAACCGTCGACGAAATCCTTGTAGACGGTGAGGTCGGCGTGTGCATGCTTGCGCGCGCGGGCGTCCTCCTTGGCGCGAGTGCGTTGCTCGGCCATCAACGAGCGGAATCCGTCCTCGTCCACGGACAGTCCGGCCTCGGCGGCCATTTCGAGCGTCAGGTCGATCGGGAACCCGTAGGTGTCGTGCAGCGCGAAGGCTTCGGCGCCGCCGATCTTTTTCGCGCCCGACGCCTTGACGGCCTCCGCGGCACCCTCGAACAGCCGCGACCCCGACGTCAGGGTCTTGAGGAAGGCGGTCTCCTCCCCCACTGCGACGGTGAGGATGCGATCGAAGTCCGTGACCAGGTTGGGGTACGACTCGGCCATGGTGTCGCGGACGACGGTGATGAACTGCGCCATCGTCTCGTCGGGTGCGCCGAGGAGACGCGCGGATCGGACGATGCGACGCAGCAGGCGCCGAAGCACGTAGCCGCGGCCGTCGTTGCCGGGATTGACTCCATCGGAGATCAGCAATGCAGCGGTGCGCGCGTGGTCGGCGATGACGCGGAAGCGGACGTCGTCGTCGTGGTTACTGCCGTAGGTCCGACCCGACAGCTCCTCTGCCTTGGCGATGACCGGCCGCACGAGATCGGTCTCGTACACGTTGTCGACGCCTTGGAGCAGGAATGCCACGCGCTCGACGCCCATGCCGGTGTCGATGTTCTTCTTCGGCAGTGGGCCGAGGATCTCGAAATCGTCCTTGCTGATGCCTTGGCCGCGTTCGTTCTGCATGAAGACGAGGTTCCAGATTTCGATGTACCGGTCCTCGTCGGCTTCGGGGCCGCCTTCGGCACCGAACTCGGGGCCTCGGTCGTAGTAGATCTCCGAGCAGGGTCCACAGGGTCCGGGGATTCCCATGGACCAGTAGTTGTCGGCCATTCCACGACGTTGGATGCGTTCGTCGGGCAGACCGGCGATCTCCTTCCACAGCTCGATCGCCTCGTCGTCGTCGAGGTAGGCCGTGGCCCAGATCCGCTCGGGATCGAACCCGTAGCCGCCGTCTTCGACGCTGTCGGTCAGCAGGGTCCAGGCATGCTTGATCGCGTCGCGCTTGAAGTAATCGCCGAACGAGAAGTTTCCGGCCATCTGGAAGAACGTGTTGTGCCGAGTGGTGATACCGACGTTCTCGATGTCGAGGGTGCGCACGCACTTCTGGACGCTCGTCGCCGTCTTGTACGGCGGCGTCTGCTGCCCGAGGAAGAACGGCACGAAGGGAACCATGCCCGCGTTGACGAACAGCAGGTTGGGATCGTCGAGGATCAACGACGCACTGGGTACTTCGGTGTGTCCCGCCTTCACGAAATGGTCGAGGAAACGCCTGCGGATCTCATGGGTCTGCACTGATACAGGTTAGCGTCGTCAGACCCTGTGCCGATTCGAGGGCCTATCGGCCTCGGATGATGCGCCGCAGTTTCCCCACCCTGGTCGCGATTTCGCGCTCGGCACCGTGTTCGGTGGGCTCGTAGTAGTTCACGCCCACCAGTTCGTCGGGCGGATACTGTTGCCCCAGCACGCCACCCGGACTGCTGTGCGGGTATTTGTATCCGACCGCGTTGCCCAACCCCTGGGCACCCTTGTAGTGGCCGTCGCGCAGATGCGGAGGCACCGATCCGGACTTGCCTGCGGCGACGTCCGCCATGGCCGCTCCGAGGGCGCCGATCACGGCACCGGACTTGGGCGCTGTCGCCAGGTGAATGGTTGCCTGCGCCAGCGCCAGTCGCGCCTCCGGCATCCCGATCATCTGCACGGCACTCGCCGCGGCGGTGGCCGTCTGCAGTGCGGTGGGATCGGCCATCCCGATGTCCTCGCTCGCATGGACGACGAGCCGCCGCGCGATGAAACGGGCGTCCTCCCCCGCGGTGATCATGCGCGCGAGGTAATGGAGTGCGGCATCGACGTCGGATCCCCTGATCGACTTGATGAACGCGCTGATGACGTCGTAGTGCTGGTCGCCGTCACGGTCGTAGCGCACCGCGGCCTTGTCGACACTGGCCTCGACCGTCGCGAGGTCCAGCGTTCCGTCGGTTGCTGCACCCGCTGCCGCCTCGAGGGCCGTCAACGCTCGGCGGGCGTCACCGGCGGCAAGCCGCACCAGGTGATCCATTGCGTCCTCGGCGATGGTCACCGCACCGTCCAGGCCTCGGGGATCGTTGGCCGCACGGGTCAGCAACAGTTCGATGTCCTCGGAGCCGAGCGGCTGCAATTGCAGCACCAGCGATCTCGACAGCAGTGGTGACACCACAGAAAAGGACGGATTCTCCGTCGTGGCGGCCACGAGCAACACGATTCGGTTCTCGACGGCGGCGAGCAGTGCGTCCTGCTGGGTCTTGGAGAAACGGTGGACCTCGTCGATGAACAACACGGTCTGCTCACCGGACAACAGCCGGCGGCGCGCGAGTTCGATGACGTTGCGCACTTCCTTGACCCCGGCCGACAGGGCGGACAACGCCTCGAACTTGCGACCGGTCGCCCCCGAGATCAACGACGCCAGCGTGGTTTTCCCTGTTCCGGGCGGGCCGTACAGCATCACCGAGGACGCTCCGGATCCCTCGACGAGACGACGCAACGGTGCGCCGGGTGCCAGCAGATGAGACTGTCCGACGACCTCGTCGAGCGTCGTCGGTCGCATGCGTACCGCGAGCGGTGCGTCGGGTCGCGTGTACGTGGAAGTAGGACGGGGCTCGTCGATCATCGGATCCGGTGCCGCGGGCGGATCGAACAATCCGTCGCCGTCCGACTCGTCGTCCGAGATGTCACTTCCGAAACCGCCGCTCACCGGTCGAACGCTACCGATTCGACGGTACGAAAGGCGAACGCGTTCGCGCTCAGCGGTCCCGCTTCGCCCGCAGAGCGGACACGACCGACTCGGCGTAGTCGGCGATATCGGGCTCTCCCGAACGCACTGCGCTGTCCTGGAGCACCGACCAACGCGAAATCAGCGCCTGCGACCGCGGTACCGACAGCTGATGTGCGCGCGCCGCGGCAATTCGAGTGTGATCGTCGGGTAGGAACCAGTACGTGGTCAGCCACACCCAGATCAACCTCGCGTCGAGCAGCTTGGTCGCCAGCACGTGGTCGTCCGCCAGTGCAGGCCAGATGCCGACGACCTCCGAACGCCACGCGTCGATCATGGCCTGCTCGCGATCGTGCGAGAGCTCGAAACTGCACAGACACCCCGGGAACGACGCCAACGCGTACGTGATGTCGAGAGTGGCGTCTCGAAAACCGCCCCACTCGTAGTCGAGGAATCGAACGCCTTCGTCGTTGACGATGATGTTGTCGGGACACAGATCCGACGGGCTGAAGGCACGGAACGCCCCGTGAGCGAACAGCCGTCCGCTGCGCGAGACCCGTTCGAGAAGGACGTCCGGTGGTGCCCCTACTCCGAGCAATCCGGTCAACATGCCGGGTACCGCGGCGAGAGCGTCGGGTATCTGCGCGGAAATTCCGTCAGCCGAGTCGGGCTGGCCGACCCGCCGAAGCAATGCTGCGAAATCGTCCTCACGGCCCACGGTTGCCGCATGCATGCGCCCGAGCGCCTGAGCCATGGCCATCAACGAGTTGGTGACCATCGATGCATCGGAACTGCGCAGCAGCGTGGGGATCGCACTGGCGTCACCGAGGTCGCTCAGAATCAACAGCCGAGCATCGAGATCGTAGGCGTGCAGCTCCGGCCCCGGCCTGCTGTCGGTGGCCAGCGCATTCGCGAACTGGTACGAGGCGGCCTCGCGCAGAAATGCACTCGACCCGGCGACATCGGTGAGCTCGGAATGCAGCTCCGATTCTCCGGGAAGATCGCGCACCTGCTTGACGACAAGGGTTCGCGGAAGCTGAAAAGGATTCTCGGACACCTTCACTCGCAACACGATGGCTTGGCCACTACCCCCGAGGTCGACGGGATCGATCAGCGTCACCGGTGCCCCGGTGCGCTTGGTCAGTAGTCGCTGGGCTGCTGCCACTACCTCGGATACAGGGTCTGCAAGTGTTGCGGTCATCGTTGTCCAAGCTACCTGTTCGCTACGTCGTACTGTGCCGTGTCGCCGGCTACGAAAGAGACACGATTGTCCGTTTTGCGGCTTTCGAGATCCTGTTCGTAGACCCGACCAGCTGGCCGGTTACCCCGAAGCCACCAAAGTATGCAGCGCGAATTACATCGGTGCAACGTCTACCGACACCGCGATCGTGCTCTTCTCGGCCTCGGTGTAGATGACCCCGCGCAGCGGCGGAACGTCGGCATAGTCGCGGCCCCAGGCGACCGTCGCGTACCGCTCGTCGACCAGCTGATCATTGGTCGGATCGAAGGCCAGCCAGCGGTCGTCGGGCATCCACACCGCGGCCCACGCATGGGTCGCATCGACACCGATCATGCGTTCCTTGCCCGGTGGCGGTTCCGTGGCGAGATAGCCCGACACGTACCGTGCCGCCAACCCCTGCGACCGCAGACAGGCGATGGCCAACCGAGCGAAGTCCTGACAGACCCCCGAACGTGCGGCGAGGACGTCGACCACGGTGGTCGATACCGTCGTGGACCCGGACAGATACCGAAAGTCGATGAAGATCCGGTGCGTCAGATCGACGATGACGTCCGCGAGCGGACGCCCCGGCGTGAAACTGGGCGCGGCGTACGCTCTCACCTCGTCCGTGATCTCCGGCGTCGGCAGATCGAGGGCGAACTCCACCGCCGATGAACGTGCCGAGTCCGCTGCATCGGTCCTGGTGGGGTCGAACATGGCCATCCGGGCCGATTCCCACGGGGCAGTCGCAGGCCACGACGTGGTCTCGTCCACCGGCCGCGGGTACACCTCGACGAGCGAATCCGCCGTGACGACCAGCTTCTCGTGATCGTTGGTCACGTGGAAGTACACGTCTTCGTTGCCGTAGACATCGACGCCGAACGATTGATCGGTGGGTGGCGGCTCCACCGTGACCGACTTCTCGACGCAGTGCTGCCCATCCATGTCCCGCGGCGCGAGAAATCCTCGCCCGTAGGACGACGTGACGCGATCGGAGTAGGTGTACGTGGTGATGTGCTTGATTCGGTACCGACGACTCGTCATCGTGCCCCGCTTCCGATCCGCGCACCGACGCTGCCCCACAGCGGCTGGGTACCGCCCGGCAGCGACATGTGCGTCGCGAGAACAACTCGGGACAGTTCTTCGAGCGAATCGTGAATACCGTCCACGAGCTCGATAAGTTCCACCCGCCGCCCGGTGGCGTCGACCGACTCCAGATCACCCGGGTCGACGCGCCGCAACCGAACCCGCATCTGCTCGACGAGTTGTTCGGGCCGCGAGCTACCGGACGCATCCGGTAGCGCCCCGAGATCGTCACGAAGGCGGTCGAGTTGGTACACCAGTGCGCGAGGGTTGCCGGCGTCGAACAGCAGCAGCTGCGCAACTGCAGCCGGCCGTGCACGACCACTGTTGCGTCGGCGATAGATCACCGAGGACTCTGCCGCAGACAGCACCGAATCGATGACCGCCTGTTCGGTGGACGGCGTCAGGGCGTGACTCAGAGTCGCTGACAGCAACGCTGTCAGTTGCAATCCCCGCTCGATTCGCTTGCCCGCGTCCATCAGGTACCAACCGGCGTCCCGAACCATCGACTCCGACGCCAGTCCGGACAGCGCGAGCAGACCACGCAGCACGCTCGATTGCGATGCAGCCAACTGGGCACCGTTGTTGACGGCCGACTCGCCCAACTCCTCGAGCGCGGTGTCGATGCGAGCGAGCACTGCCCAAGTGTCGTTCGAGAGTTGATCGCGCACCGCACGAGCTGCCTGTTGCATCCGGTCGACCGACTGCGCCAGTGAACCGAGGCGCTCCACCGAGAGCATCAGCGAGCGCATTTCGGCCATCGCATCGGCGCGGATCGTCTCGTCCAGGAATCCCGGTCCCGTGCGCGATACCTTCGTGACCGCTTCCAGCAGAATCGGCAGGCTGTCGCTGCCGTCGAGCCACGGCATCGACCGATAGTCCTGATCCCGCTCCCGGGCGGCGATGAGCAGACGCGTCATGTCCTCCGCGCGTTCGCTGTACCGACCGAACCAGAAGAGATCGCCCAGCACACGCGGGGAACTGACCACCTCGACGTTGGACGCGGCGTACTGCGGCAACTCCTCCACCGTGGCAGGCGGAGTGTGCGGAGCAGAATCGGCCGGCGTGACCCTCTCCACCGACTTGACCCACACGTCCTTGGACGCGACGGTGATGAGCGGTTCGGTGACCGGCGCCGTGATCATGACCTGACCGAGACCGCCTCGCATCGGGGTGTAGCCGACCCGCTGCGCGACGGTGAACAAGCGCATTCCGACCTGGGCGGGAGCAACCGCCAACTGCTCCCCCGACCCGCTGCCCCAGGACGAACCCACCGGAGCCAATGAGAACTCCGGCACTTCCTGACCGGTCCATTTCCACGGAGCTGCCTCGACCTCGTCCCACAGCGCCCGGGCCGCGTGCTCGGTGAGATCGTGACCCACGACCGCGCGTCGGGACACGGTGGATCTCAATACCAGCGATCGGAAGCGAGTTCGCATGTGCGAGAGTGCGATCGGATCACCACCCCAATAGGTGGGGACCGAATCGAGAGTCAGATCCTCATCCAGCAGAGCCCGGCTCAGAGCCGGCAGCAACGGTGTCAGTGCGGGATTCTCGAGGACTCCGCTACCGAGAGTGTTGACCACGCTCACCGCACCGCGCCGCAGGACCTCGACCAGACCGACCACACCCAGATGCGAATCCGGACGCAGATCGAGCGGGTCGACGAACTCGGCGTCGACGCGTCGTAACACCACGTCCACCCGTCGCAGTGTGCCGAGCGAACGCATCCACAAACAGCCGTCCCGCACCACCAGATCGGCGTTCTCGACGAGCGGAAAGCCCAGAACCGTTGCCAGATAGGCCTGGTCGAATGCCGTCTCGGAATGCGAACCCGGCGTCAACACCACCACGACAGGATCCTCGGCGGACGCGGGTGCAGCGTCACGCAGAGCCAAGCGCATCGCCCGAGCGAAAGTCGACAACGGCCTCGGATTGCTCGCCTGGAACAACTCGGGCATCGCCCGCGACATCACTCGGCGATCGGCCAGCGCATACCCCACCCCGGACGGTGCCTGAGTGCGATCCGCAACGACCGAGAACCGGCCGTCGGACCCGCGCGCGATGTCGGCTGCGTGCATGAACAACTGATGCGGACCCGGAACGGTGATGGCGTGAGCAGGCCGAAGATAGCCGGGGTTGCCGAAGATGAGCTCGGGCGGAATCAAACCGCGCCGGACTGTCTCCTGCGCTCCGTAGATGTCGGTCAGGATGGCGTCGAGCAGTTGCGAACGCTGGACCAGCCCCGCTTCGAGCCGATCCCATTCGTCCGCTGCAACGACGTACGGGACGCTGTCCAGTCCCCACCGCACAGAACTGGGCCCGGGCTCGTTGCTGCCCGTCGGAATCGGGTTGTAGGTGATTCCGTGGTCGTCGACCAGCCGACTGACCCGAGACTGCAACGTCTGCATCGCACCCGGGCCGGCGTCGCGCATACCGTCGACCAGCTCCGCCCAGTGCGGACGCACCGTGTCGTCGGCACCGAGCATCTCGTCGAACAGATCTCTACGACCCGTCACGGCCTCACGTCGACCGTGGTATTCGAGCCACGGTGACACCAGGTCGGGTGACACGGGGTCGGGCGCACCGGCCGCCGTCTCGTTGCGGCCCGCCTCACTGTGAGCGGTATCCACGGGCACCATCGAGCCGTTGTTCCTTCCGTCGGTCGATCACACTCCGTCGCCGGATGAGGTGTGGTCGTTGCCGAATCCACCCGTTCCGCGTCGGACCGCAATCGCTACCGGTCGACTCGTTCTTTTCTGCCCGCCTCAGGACGTGTGAACCCCGGTCCGGCGCAGGTCCAGCATGCCGGGCGCAGTCACGTCGATCGCTTGGCGAGCGTGCATCTCGAGCAATCTTGCTATGTCCACCTTGCCGGACGTGAACCCGCCCTCCTCGAACCGGCCGTTGCGTCGCGCTTCCGCCTCCACCGAGTTGACCGGTGGACCGTCGTACGACCGTCCGCCGGGGTGCACCACGTGATACGAACACCCACCGACTGCGCGCCCGGTCTGCATCTCCACCAGATCGAATCGCAAGGGACTCTGCACCTCGATCGTGGGATGCAGCGCGCTCGGCGGCTGCCAGGCGCGATAGCGAACTCCGGCGACCTGGACGTCCTGTCGCTCGGTGCGCAACATCGGTACCGGCACCCCGTTGCAGGTCAACAGGTAGCGGCCCACATCGGCACCGGCAACGCGAACCTGGATGCGCTCGACCGAGGAGTCCACGTAGCGCGCCGTGCCCGACGACGTCGACTCTTCCCCGAGCGTGTTCCACGGCTCGATTGCACCGCGCAGTTCGATCTCGGCATCGCCGACGACGGTGGTACCGATGCGCGGGAAACGAAACTCGGTGAACGGGTCCAGCCAGCTGGTGTCGAATTCGATGCCGTGCTCGCGAAGATCCTCGGCGACCCGGCCGATGTCACCGATCACGAAGTGCGGCAACATGTACCGACCGTGCAGGTTGGCACCGTGCCGAATCAGTGGTGCTTCGAGCGGGG
This sequence comes from Rhodococcus sp. NPDC077669, assembly GCF_040686915.1. Taxonomy (NCBI): domain Bacteria; kingdom Bacillati; phylum Actinomycetota; class Actinomycetes; order Mycobacteriales; family Nocardiaceae; genus Rhodococcus; species Rhodococcus sp. NPDC077669. The sequence goes on from NZ_JBFBMD010000004.1 coordinate 344,132, forward strand.
TATCCCAGAATCGCGAGACCATCGAGCGCACGAGCAAGGACTGCACCATCGCCATCTGATGATGCGGCGGCATCTCGAATCCGCGAAGTTCGAGCAGACCGAGCCTGCCGCGGGTGGAGTCGGGGCTGTACAGCTTGTCGATGCAGAACTCGGCACGGTGCGTGTTCCCGGTGATGTCGGTGAGCAGGTGCCGCAGCGCCCGATCGACGACCCACGGCGATGCCGAACGGTCGGCACCGGTCAGACGCTTGATCTCGCTGAACGCAACCTCGAGCTCGTAGAGCGACTCCTCACGACCTTCGTCGGCTCGGGGGGCCTGCGAGGTGGTACCGATGAATCGACCCGAGAACAGGTACGACAGCGACGGGTGACGTTGCCAGTGTGTCAACAGAGACACCAGCAGGTCCGGTCGGCGCAGCACCGGCGAATCGGACGGTGTGACGCCACCCAGGGTGATGTGGTTGCCACCGCCGGTGCCCCGGGTGGTGCCGTCGTTGTCGAAACCCTCGGTACTCAACCGTGATTTACGCGCCTCGAGATACAAGCGCTCCATCAGCTCGTTCTGCTCCGCCCACGACGACGTCGGCTGAACGTTCACCTCGATGACCCCGGGATCCGGAGTGACCGTGAGGGTTTGGATACGGGGATCCGAAGGCGGGCCGTAGCCCTCGAGGACGACCGGTGTCTCGATCGCGGATGCGGCGCGCTCCACCCGAGAGACCAGATCGACGAAGTCGTCCAATCGATCCATCGGCGGCATGAACACGTGCAGTACGCCGTCGCGTACCTCGGCGACCAGTGCGGTCACCGCAGTTCCACCCACTCCGGACGTCTCCCGCACCGCCTGCGCGTAGCGTGACTCGGCCGGGTCGACGGCCCGGGGTGGTTGCTGCGTCAGCTGCGGGGTCGGCAGATCGGGTTTCGGTGCGGTGGGATCGGCCGGGTTCTCGACCGGCCCCCCGTCCCACGAGATCGCTCGTAGCGGCAGACGGAGCCCGGCGGGAGAATCCCCCTCCAACAACACGATTCGCCCACGTCGCAGCTTCCAGTCGGCGCTTTGCCAGCCAGTGCCGTCCTCGGTCCGCGAGATCGGCAACACGAATGCCGCCGGTTCGTCGGTACTGGCGTCGAGCCGTTCGAGGAGAAGCCTTCTCGCAGCTGCGGAATCTGTCCCCGGTTCGAGATCGTCGGCGTCGGCCGGCGGATCCCCGTAGGGCTGACGCACCAGATCCAACAGCTTGACGAGCGGGTCCTCGTAGGCCGGACGCGCTTGCGAGGCGGGCAGACCCAATCCGTCGACCAGTCGGTCGATCAGCTTCTGCGATACTGAATTGTCGACTGGATCAGGACGCAGATCGTCCGCCGACCACGGATCGGCTATGAGGTCCGAGTCGTGCCACAGTGCCTGGCCGTCGGTGCGCCAGAACAAACCCACCTGCCATCGTGGGAGAGGCTCACCGGGATACCATTTGCCCTGGCTGCGCTGGACCATGCCGTCGGGCGCGTAGATGGTTCGAAGTCGTTCTGCGAGAACGCTGGCCAGCTTGCGCTTGTGCGGACCGTCTGCGGTGGTGTTCCACTCGGGCGCTTCCTGGTTCTCGATGGCGACGAACGTCGGCTCACCACCGACGGTCAATCGAATGTCCTGATCGAGCATGCGCCGGTCGATCTTCTCGGCCGTGGCCTCGATCGCGTCCCACTGCTCGGCCGTGTACGGCAACGTTGTACGCGGATCCTCGTGAACACGCACCACCGTGTTCGAGAAGTCCAGTTCGGCTGTGCATTTGCTCGTCGCGCCGGAAATCGCGGCCGCGGTCGACGGATGCGGCGTGGCCGACAGTGGAATGTGACCCTCGCCCGCGAACAAGCCCGAGGTGGGGTCCATTCCGACCCAACCGGCACCGGGGAGGTACACCTCGGTCCAGGCGTGCAGGTCGGTGAAGTCCTCGACCGGCCCGGACGGACCGTCCAGCGATTTCACGTCCGAGGACAATTGGACGAGGTAACCCGAGACGAAACGCGCGGCCAGGCCCATCTGACGAAGGACCGACACCAGCAACCACGCGGAGTCACGGCACGATCCCACGGCGGACGTCAACGTCAGGTCCGGGGTCTGCACTCCGGGCTCCATCCGCACTGAGTAGCCGACGTCCGCCATCACGGCCTGATTGGCCATGACGAGAAAGTCGATGGTGCGCAACGATTCTCCGCGCTCGACGACGGCGGCCTGCAGCTTCTCCACCCACGCGGACACGACCGGCCCGGGCCCGGAACCGGCCTTGTCCTCGTCCACCGGGCGAAGATAGGGCTCGAGATCGGGCAGATCGTGTTCCTCGTATGCGAAGCCGAAGTGCTCCGCCCATTCCTCGACGAAAAAATCCAACGGATTGATCGACGCCATGTCCGCAACGAGTCCGACCGTGATGGACAGATGGTCGGTTCGCTCGGGGAACACCACGCGGGCGAGAAAGTTGCCGAAGACGTCCTGCTGCCAGTTGACGAAATGCTCGGCCGGCTCGATCTTCAGCGAATACGCCTCGATGGGAGTGCGCGAATGCGGTGCCGGTCGCAGCCTGATCTCGTGCGGAAAGATCTTGACCGTGCGGTCGAATCGGTAACTGGTGCGATGTTCGAGTGCAACCTTGATGCCCACGGCGAGCCCCTCGTGATAGTCCCGGTATGGGTAGAAACAACAACCCTAGTGGGCCCCGGCCCGGTGCGCTCGGCAAGAATTCGAACCATCGACGATGCCCGACGGTATTCGGGCCCGCACGACCGTCCACGTGTCGAACGCCTTGACACAACTCAGCGGTCTACGGTTCGCTCAGCTTCGAAAATGCGGACGAATCGTCGACGTACCACGCCAGACATGAAGGGTGAATCGTGAGTGAAAACCCGCCCGACGGACCGCAATACGGTCGCGGACCCAACCCGGACAAGCCGGACCCGAACACGCCGCAGACACCGGGAAGCGGGTACCCACCGCCCGGCAACTACCCGCCTCAGGGCAGCTACCCTCCCCCGCCCGGCAACTACCCGCCCCAAGGCAACTACCCGCCTCAGGGCGGCTATCCTCCCCCTCCCGGAAACTACCCACCGCCGCCCGGAAACTACCCACCTCAGGGTGCGCCCGGTGGCTATCCACCCCCGCCCGGCAATTACCCACCGCCGCCCGGGAACTACGGGAACTACGGAAATCAGAACTACGGACAGACACCTCTCGGACCCAACCCCGGTCGACTCGACGTCGGTGCTGCACTGAGCTACGGCTTCGACAAGTTCAAGGCCAACACCGGACCGTGGCTCGGTATTACGGCCATCGTGTGGGCGGTCAGCGTCGCCGTGTTCATCGTCACGTTCGCGTCGACCCTGACGGCCGCGGTCGCTGCTGCCGACCGAGGTGAAAGTACTGCCGTCGCGGCGACGTCGGGCGCATTCCTGGTGGTGACCACGATCGCGACATTCGTGTCCTACTTCGTGAATGCGGCATACGTACGGGGAGCGTTGGACGAAACGGGTGGGCCACAGAAGCCGACGTTCGGCAGGTTCTTCCAACTCACGAACGTTCCGCAGATTGCGGTACTGGCTTTGATCTGGACGGTGGCCAGCGTCGTGCTGAGCTTCGTTCCGTTCCTTGGCACCGTCCTGCTGATCGTGATCGGTTTCCTCGCGAACTTCGCACTGACTTTTCTGATCGATCGAAACCAGTCGGCGATCGAGTCGATCAAGTCGTCTATCGACCTGACGGTCAAGAACTTCGGCCCGGTCCTGCTGCTGTTGCTGGCCCTCGCCGCCATCAACTTCATCGGCATTGTGCTGTGCGGCCTCGGTCTGCTCGTCACCCTTCCGGTCTCGGTGATCGCCACCAACTACGCCTACCGCGTACTCACCGGCGGGCCCCTGACTCCCGCGCGCTGATCTCGCACCACGACAGACGCGAATGTCCCCGTAACGCACTGGCGGGTTCTAACGATCCCCGCAACACCCTCGATTTGAGGGAGTTGCGGGGATCGTGGCATGTGCTGGGTTGAAGGTGCGGTTTTTCGAGGCGTTGGACCGTGAGGACGGGAATGTCAGCGCGGCCGCACGCTGTGTCGGGGTGAACCGGAACACTGCCTTCGGGTGGGTTCGTCAGGCGGGTGTGCAAGGGCGCGGAAAGAGCGGCCGGGCCGAGCATTCGGGTCGGGGACGATACGAGGAACTTCGCTCGTCGGGAATCTCGCGGCGCGAGGCTGCTCGGGAGGTCGGGGTCCACCTCCGGACCGCGCAGGACTGGGACGGGGGCATCCGCAAGATCGGTGGTGCGCGCCTGCACCCGGATGGTCGACGTATCGACTACAAAACCGGTATGACAACGTTCGTCACCGCTGCTCAGAGGCCGTCGCTGGCCCGCATCGAGTCCACACTGCACCCTCGGTATCTGACGGTGACCGACCGTGAACAGATCGCCGACCTGCGTCGAGCCGGGTGTTCGCTGCGTGAGATCGGACGCCGCCTCGGCCGGGCGGCCTCGACCGTCAAACGCGAGATCGACACCTACGGCATCGCCGACGAGTACCACCCGCACCGGGCACATCGGCTGTGGGCTATCTCGCGTGCCCGGCCGAAACCGGCGAAGCTGGCGGCACAGGGTTCGCTCCGGTCCTACGTCGCCGGCAAACTCGCCCTGCAGTGGTCGCCCGAGCAAATCTGCCACGCTCTAGTTGTCGACTTCCCCGATGACAAGGCGATGCGTGTGAGCACCGAAACGATCTACCAGGCCATCTACGTACAGTCGCGCGGCGGACTACGCCGAGAAGTTGCTGCCGCATTGCGCACCGGACGTACTCGCCGCGTACAGCACCGCTCACCCGAGCAGCGCACCTCACGATTCGTCGATGCGATGGTGATGATCTCCGAGCGGCCGGCGGAGGTCGCCGACCGCTCCGTGCCCGGGCACTGGGAGGGTGATCTGATCGTCGGTACTCGATCGGAGTCGGCGATCGTGACATTGGTCGAGCGTTCTACCCGGTACCTGCTTCTCGGTCACCTCCCCGGCGGGCACACTGCAGAGGAGGTCCGGGACGTTCTGGTTCCTCTGATCGGTTCTCTCCCAACGCATTTGCGCGGTTCACTGACGTGGGACCAAGGGTGCGAGATGGCAGCGCACAAGCAGTTCAGCGTCGCCACCGGGGTGCCGGTGTACTTCTGCGATCCACACTCACCATGGCAACTCGGATCGAACGAGAACACCAACGGCTTGCTACGCCAGTACTTCCCCAAAGGCACGGACCTGTCCGTGTACAGCGCCACCGACCTCGAGAACGTTGCCCACCGCCTCAACTCCCGTCCACGCAAAACGCTCGGCTGGAAAACTCCAGCCGAGCGTTTACGTGATCTACTGACAGGCATCTGACCATCAGGTGTTGCGAGGACCCCTAGAATCCGCCACTGCGTTACGGGGACATTCGTTCTTGCGGACCTCGAGTGGAGGCTAGGTGTAATGAGCAGGGACGTTGTGGACGGCGTGGCAGCGACAGATAGGTGAGGACCTCCGGTATCGGTGTGGTTACCACAACTGCACCGACAACCGA